>NZ_JBKORF010000023.1:0-107232 GCF_047314685.1 Shewanella sp. BJSY2023SW001 | reverse complement strand
CCACTCATTAAACAGCTTACTGAAGCGGCCCTCAATGTTGAGCTCGACCAACATCTTGAAGATAAGCAGCCTGGTAATCGCAGAAATGGCAAGACCAGTAAGACACTGAAGACCGCTACCGGTAGCTTTGAGCTGCATACTCCGCGTGACCGAGATGGCACCTTCGAGCCTCAGGTTGTAAAAAAGAACCAGACATACCTGACCGATGAGATGGAGCGGAAAATCATTGCGCTATTTTCACTGGGCACAAGTTATCAGGATATTCGTGCCCATATCGCCGATATCTACGGCATTGAAGTCCCCAATGGCACCATCAGCGCCATTACTGATAAACTGCTACCTGAGCTTCAGGCTTGGCGTGAACGTGATTTAGAAGCCCTGTATCCCATCCTCTGGCTTGATGCTATTCACTATAAAATCAAAGAGAATGGCCGCTTTGTCAGCAAAGCTGTGTACACCATTCTGGCGCTCAATGTAGAAGGAAAAAAGGAGCTGTTGGGCTTGTATATCTCAGACACTGAAGGTGCACATCAGTGGCTAAGTATACTAACCGATCTTCATAGTCGCGGTATTAAAGACATCCTGATTGCCTGTGTTGATGGCCTTAAAGGCTTCCCTGAAGCCATTGAAACCATTTACCCACATACAGAGGTGCAGTCATGCATCATTCATCAAATTCGTAACTCAATGAAATACGTAGCGTCTAAAAACCAGAAGGCGTTTATGGCTGATTTAAAGTGTGTCTATAAAGCCACAACCCTCAATGCAGCTGAGATGGCGCTGGACGAGCTGGAAGCCAAATGGGGCGACAAATATCCTGTGGTCATCAAGTCCTGGCGCAACAAGTGGGCGCTGTTATCGACCTATTTTAAGTACCCGGAATACGTGCGTAAGGCTATCTACACCACGAACGCGGTTGAGGCCGTACATCGTCAGTTTCGTAAACTGACGAAAACCAAGGGTGGTTTTGCCAACGAGAACAGTTTACTCAAACTGCTCTACGCCGGTATATTGAAGGCTCAGGAGCGGTGGTCACACCCGATTCAAAACTGGAATTTAACGCTATCTCAGCTGTCCATCCATTTTGAAGGACGACTGGATGCTCACATCGATCTGTGATTTTTAACGTGACACAGAATTTTGAACACCCTCATGTTCTATGGTTAGACACTACCACAAGAAATCGAATATCTTCTGTCGTCAACATTAACTTTCAACCTAATCTATAAGTAGATTTTTGTTAATATAATTCAACTTTCTCCTATCTCATAATTATTTCATCGACATTGAACTGCAATTTTCGAGCTTAGGTAAATGAAATGATTAAACATACAGAGCACCCTGATTTAGAAAAGCAATACAATGCCATCGGCACACCATTTCTCTACCTGGACAAACAAAAGTTTTTAAACAATCTCACGCAAATGTGCAGTCATATTTCGAAACTGGGCACGTCACTAAGACCCCACTTTAAAACGGTAAAGTCGTTAGATGCGCTTCCTTACTTAATTGACTCTCTAGAGGACCCAATCACTGTATCTACCCTTGAGGAAGCAGAACAGCTTGCTAATTATGGTTGTAAAGACATTCTCTATGCAGTTGGTATATCACAAGAAAAGCTATTACGAGTCGAGCAGTTACTGAAACGTGGCATTAGCATTGTGGTGTTACTTGATAGCATGGAACAAGTCGATTTTGTTAACACCTACTCTCAGGAACATGAGTGTGTCATTAGCTGTCTTATAGAGATTGATTGTGACGGACACCGAGGTGGCGTCAGTGCAGATTCCGAAGCCTTGATTGCTATGGCTAAGAGCTTAGATAAAGGTTTTGCCGATTTTAAAGGTGTGATGCTTCACGCAGGCGAATCTTACCACTGTTCGTCTCAAGAAGCGCTAAACCAATCAGCCAGTAATGAAGTAGCGACTGCACAACTTGCAGCGAAACGCCTCGAATTAGTGGGGATTCATTGCGAAATAGTCAGCATAGGGTCTACCCCAACGGCATGTTCATACACAAACACAAGTGGAATTACAGAGGTCAGAGCTGGTGTCTATTCGTTGTTTGATTTGGTGATGCATCAGCTTGGAGTGTGTACCTTAAACGATATAGCAATCTCAGTAGTAAGTAGTGTTATTGGACACAATAAATCAAGGGGACAAATATTTGTTGATGCTGGTTGGATGGCTCTTTCTTTAGATAAAGGCCATGAAGAACAATGTTATGGCGTGGTTCTCCAACCGAATGGTCAAGAGAGTAAAATACTGAAAGTCGTGCAGGTAAATCAAGAGCACGGCATACTCGAAGCGGCTTCTGGAAGCGAGATTGACTTCGAATGTTTTCCCATTGGTTCTCGAGTACACATAGTCCCAAATCATGCATGCTCTACAAGCGCAATGCACCGTCAATACCATGTCTTTGACTTGGTCGAGGGGCAAATTGAACAATGGCAACGTATCTCAGGGTGGTAACATGCTTTATTTAGATGAAAAAACAACCGCAGCGTTAATTACTCACGAACTGGCATACAAAGCAGTCAAAGCGGCCTTTTCCGCAGTATAAGAGCAGCACTCATCAATATTTTCAGTGGTTAACGCATCAGGCCCGATAGAAGGCTCAATGTTTTCACTCAAATCAGCACGTACAGATCAATTGCTTGGTTGGAAAATGGGAAGTTATTGGCCTTACAATAATCAATCTGGGCTACCAAACCATGGTACTCATATCTTTCTTCTCTCACCTGATACGGGAGAAATGAAAGCCATTTTGTCAGCAAGTTTGGTTAATGCCTATCGAACCGCTGCAGCCGATGCCATCGCAGTTGATCTATTGGCGAGACAAGATTCAACGGTACTAGCGTTATTTGGCACGGGTCATCAGGCTAAATATGAAGCGCTTGCCATTTCAAAAGTTAGGAACCTATCTAAAGTGCTGATTATTGGTAGAAATCAGACTAGCGCTAACCAACTGGCGCAAGAGCTAAGCAATGAAGGTTTAACAACTGATATCAAGACTGCTCAAGAAGCCTGTGAAAGCGCAGATATTATTGTTACCGTCACAGCATCCACCGCCCCTTTGTTTGAATCGTCGTGGATAAAGCCTGGAACTCATATTTCTGCAATGGGAGCAGATAAAGTAGGAAAACAAGAACTGCCGCCATCACTATTTGAGAATGCCATCCTCTACTGTGACTATTTACCTCAGTCCAAAACAATTGGTGAGTTCCAGCATGCACCAGATAAAGAGATATATCAGATCTGCGACAAGCTTCAATTAAAAGAAAGGAACGAAAACGACATTACTATTTTTGATAGCTCAGGAATTGCCTATCAAGATCTATACATTGCAAAAATAATTTTAGATAAATACCTATCCAAGGAAGATAACCATGAATAACGTTAGCTTTTTAAAAATAAACGGTAACACCATCGATGACATTATTGACCTTACAGTGGGAGAGCTTCAAAAGCATCTTATTGCTAGTAACGCAGAATGGCTTGCAGAGGCGAGTTTTAACGACGATAGTGTCAGCTACGGCATTTATTTAGACGACAAGCCAGCAGGGCTCATCTCTCTTATCGATCCAAGATTACTCGATAAGTTCGATGATCACTTTCAAAAGGATCATTTGTACGTGTGGCGTGTCATGATTGACCATCGTTTTCAAGGAAAGGGATTGGGGAGTCACGCGATTAACTTCAGCAAGCGATACGCTTCCATTGTTGGTTTAAAAGGCGTGTCGCTAACCACAATGGATAAAGAGGAAGGGAATGCTCTCTATATTTACCAAAAGCTTGGGTTTACACCAACGGGCAGAAGACTTGATGATGAAATTGAATTAATTTTTAGCTTAGATATTTGATTGAATAAACGGGTTAGACGGTTCAGTGTAGTACTCATGATTTAATTTGTGATAAAAATTAAGTGGCTATCTAAATTTAGGCTTTCAAATTGTTGATGAATTGATTCATAAAGTTGAGGTTTTAATTTGTCAATCTGGAGAGCTAATGAAGAATATACTGAGATATATTATTTTCTATTGTCACCCCAAACCACTGCCTATGGCGGTGGTGGTTGTCTTAAATTCGGGGTAAAGGTCAATTGATATAAAAAAGACCTAAATGAATAGATCTTTTTATATGCTACCAACCACAAGTAATAACATTCTGGGCTTTATGCTTAACGGGAAACTGCCTCATCAGCAGCCGCGGCAGAATGCTTTAGTCCACCAGGCTGTATTGTTCCTTGAGCACTCGGATGATTTCTGCCTTGGGATTATCCGAGAGAGTAATCTTGGTTCCGGTGACTTTCTCGGCAATACCTGTGTAGGTACGCGAGACATTCATCATGGCCTCCAGTGGCAGGTCGTTGTCGCGGGCCAGGGCTTCACGTTCCGGCATTCTATCCTTGTTCAACAGGATATCCGGATCCGGGAAGTGGTTGAGCAGGAATTGACGGAAACCTTCTTTGGAGTTCTCGAGGATCTTGCCGTCACGGTAGGCGCTTCCATCCCAAATACGTGAAGAGTCCGGGGTTCCCACTTCATCCATATAGATAAGCTTGGATTGGCCTTGTTTGTCAGTGACATAGCCAAATTCGAACTTGGTATCGACAAAGATCTGATCTTGCTGTGCCAGCGCCTCGGAAATGACTTCGAATCCCTGCTTGAGCAGTTTTTCGTACAGATCGATATCTTCAGGCTTTTCAAAGCCGAAGGCCTCGAAGTTGGCTTCGATATCTGCGCGGCTGATGTTGACATCATCCTGCTCCGGCACCCCAGGGATCCCCTTGAGTATGCCCTTGGTCGATGGGGTGATCAGTAACTCGGGTAGCTGCTGGTCCTTTTGCAATCCCTCCGGCAGCGTGATGCCGCAAAATACCCGCTCACCCTTTTGATAGGCGCGCCACATGGATCCGGTAATATAGCGGCGAATAATGGCTTCTACCTTTATCGGGCGAGCCTTTTGTACTATCCACACGAAGGGATGGGGAATGTCGAGAATATGGCTGTCGGCCAGCCCTTTTTCCTTGAACAGGCTGAACCAGTGGTTGGAGATGGCGTTGAGTGCTGCCCCTTTGCCCGGGATCCCTTTGAGATCTTCTTCGCCGTGGAAGATGCAATCGAAGGCGGAGATACGATCCGAGATCACCATGATCGCCAGCGGAGTATCGGCGGGCACATCATAGCCCTTTTCGCGGATCAATCTGGCGCTGTCGGCCTCGGTCAACCAGTAGACACTGCGCACTTTTCCGCTGTGAACCGGCTTGTCGGTGCGGATAGGCAGATCATTGTTTACGGCTAGAACGGAATCAGCAAGACTCATGACGAGTATTCCTCTGGGTGTAGGGTTTAAGGCTAAGTCCGGCAGGCGGGGTTATTGTTATCTGCCTGTTTCCGGGAGAATGCGAGCCGGCGGCGGGGCAGCAGCAAGCAGCAAAAAAGACTGTGCTTGAGAGGTAAAGCCGCTGTGGAGTCATGCAAGTATGAGATGCCGCCGACAAAAGATGGGTTATTTTACCTCAGTCGCAACCTTTTGCCACGGGGAGGCTTTGTTTACTGGAGCAAAACTCTGTTCGCGATAGAGACTAATGAGGCTGCACCCAGGGAGATTGGGCGCTGATTCGGCATCCATGTTTCAGCCACGTTATTTGCGCCAACAGTTTTCGGCGACACCGAGGGGGAAAGTCGGTGCAATTCTGCAATCATAGCGTTGCTTGAAATTGCTTATATACCTACAGACATACGCCTATTTTCCAGGCACAGGCGGAACTGTGACCTTCCGCGCCAGGGATAGCGAGGCGACTACCGCATTTGTTCCAGACAAATGTCGGCATACACTCCATCCATGGAGATAAGGGATGTACTTGAATAACGTCCCTGTTTAACGGCCGGCTCACCGTCCCTGGCTCGCGCTCGAAAGCACGTTGCTGTGCAACTCTCGCCATGTCACAGGATCGCCTATGCATAAGCCTGCGGCAGGCAATGAGAAACATCCGTCGCCGGAAGCTCGGGCAATATTAGCTTAGATACTTTTAGCTGGAAGCCATGCTAGCCGCTGTAGCAGCGGCCTAAAGTCGTGGAGCAAGTGCATCCATGCATAACGGCAGTACTTGAAAGCACGTTGCTACGCAACTCTCGCCGTGTTACAGAATCGCCTGTGCGAAAGGCCGTTCTCGAACATCCTATTCTTCACTGCATTCGGGCTTCCTGCCCATCCTCACTGCAGGTGATGAGCTGCAGCTTAACCAATACCCAGGCACAGGATTGTCTGTGTAAAAGTTGTTCTTGGCAGCGCCGCGTTCGGGGGAGGGAATAACTTGGTTTCCGGCGGTTATTATCATTAATGAAAAGACCCAACTCACGTTGGGTCTTTGGGGTTTTTAAATCAAGGAGATTTTACCGCTCAGGTTGGCGGCAAACGCCTTAAGCCTGTTGCGGTTCCACTGCCCGATAATGATCCTGCATGGTGTAAGAGCGGGCATAGAGCGCAAACACCAAGGCGGCCAGCAGGGCGAAGCCGGCGAAGAAGAACATCTGGAAGGCGGTGACACTCAGGCCGGTTTCGGCAATCTGATTGGTCACGGCATCGCTCTTGACGCTGGCGTTGGCTAATAGCACCCAGAGGTTGCCCACAGTGACCGATAGGGTCCAGAAACTCATGATGCTGCCTTTCATCGACTTGGGTGCCTGGCTGTATGCAAACTCCAATCCGGTGGCAGAAACCAGTACTTCACCGAAAGTCAGCAGTGCATAAGGCAGTACTTGCCAGGTGATGGACATGGGGGTGCCGCCATCCATCATCAACTGAATGCTGCCTATTACTATCCAGGAAAGGCCGGAGAAGGCGATACCCGCACCCATTTTACGCAGGGCATTGAGGCGCACGCCATTGCGCTCCAGCATGGGGTAGAGCACGAAGTTATTGAAGGGGATCAGCAGCATAACCAGCAGTGGGTTGAGAGCTTGCATCATGGCCGGTTCAAACCAATCCGGCTTGACCATGTCGTTGGCCTGTAAAATCCAGGTGGAAGCCTTTTGATCGAACAGCGACCAGAAGGGGGTGACCAGGGCAAACAGGATTAAGATGCGAAATACGGCGCGCACTCCGTCCACTGCCTCGAGCGGGTGTTGATTGCGGGCCCGCTCAAGCTGCATGGAGGCGCCTACGCCGACAAAGCCCATCAAGAGCACCATTGCCAGACATAGCGCTGTTACCACTCCAAGGCTGTTGTATTGGGTGAGGGAAAACAGCGCCAGCAGTATACCTATGGCACTCAGCAGCAAACCTGTATTGGCCTTGCCGGGTACGGGGGTGAAGATGGCGCTCTTGAGCACAGGTAGGAAGCCGTGTGGATCTTTGGGCTCGGGTTGCTGGTGGACATAACGTTTACGGCCGCCCCAGAAGAATACCGTGGCGATAAACATCAATACCCCTGGGATACCGAAGGCCACCGAAGGGCCGAAGAATTTCAGCAGCAGCGGCATCGACAGCGAGGCGAAGAAGGAGCCGAAGTTGATGGTGAAATAGAACATATCGAAGGCTTTTTGCGCCAACGACTTATTGCTCTGATCGAACTGATCGCCCATGAAAGAGGATACCAGCGGCTTGATGCCGCCTGACCCCAGGGCTATCAGAAACAGGCCCGAATAGAAGCCGGTTTTGCTGGTTTCGAAAATCGCCAGAAAGGCATGGCCAATCACATAGACTATGCTAAGCCACAAAATGGTGTGGTATTTACCGAAGAAACGGTCGGCCAGCCAGCCCCCTAAGAGGGGGAAGAAATACACCCCGATCACAAAGGAGTGGAACACATCTTTGGCTTCGCCCTGACGCAGTTCTTCCGGCACTGACAGCAGCAGAGCCGTCATCAGGAAGGGAGTCAGAATATTGCGCATGCCGTAAAAACTGAAGCGCTCGCAGGCTTCACTGGCAATGATAAAAGGGATCTGCCGCGGCCAGCGTGCAGAGGAAGGTGAGCTCATAATGTACCTTGGTTATTGTCGATTCTAATAAAGGTTGCAGCTATATGCGCATAATCCGGCTTTCCATTCAACTCCGGCCATGAACAAAACCGTTTTTTTTGTGAACTGAAGTGCAAATTTGCTTCGAAAGCCATGAAAAGGGCAAACTGATTACTCGCATTGGCAACGGCATTGAGCTGTCATCATAGCGCCACGCTAAACCAAGGTTATCGGGAGCCAGGCACCATGGATACACCCTTGTATGGACCATTGACTATCGATGAATGGCTCAGGCTCAATCTGCAGCGCCAGGGCTTGTTGCAACCGGCGAACTCGGCGGCGGCCGTGATCCGTCAGTTGGGCTATATCCAGATAGATTCCATCAATGTGGTCGAGCGGGCCCATCACCATGTGCTGCACAATCGGTTGCCCGGTTATCACCCCGAACAGCTGCAACAGGCTATGGCCGATAAGGAGGTGTTCGAGTACTGGGCTCACGCTGCGGCCTATCTGCCCATGAGTGACTACAGGTACAGCCTGCAGCGCAAACGGCAACTGAGTCAGGGGGATAAACACTGGTTTGAACCGGACGAGCCCTTGATGCGGGAAGTGCTTGCCAGAGTGCGCGCCGAGGGGCCGCTCAAGGCCAGTGATTTTGAACACTCAAGTGATCAACGTGGCAGTTGGTGGGACTGGAAACCGGCCAAGAAGGCGCTGGAACAGCTGTTTATGCGCGGCGAGTTAATGGTGCTGCGGCGTGAGCGGTTTCAAAAGGTTTATGATTTGGCCGAGCGAGTGCTCCCGCCGGGCATAGATACCAGGGAGCCTGACGATGATGAGTTTGGCCGGTATCTGGTGAACCGCTTTCTCAATGCCAACGGTTTTGGCTCAGAGGCCCAGTTTGCCTATCTGCGAAAAGGCATGCGGCCGGTTATCAAGCGGGTGTTGGACCAAGGGCTGGAGGCCGGTGAACTGCAGCGGTTCAAGGTCGATGGTCAGCAGTATTTCTGCCCGGCAGAGCTGAGCGCGGTGCCCAAGATCCCGGAGCGGGTCTGGCTGCTCAATCCCTTCGATAATCTGGTTATTCAACGTAACCGCTTAAAGCAATGGTTTGGCTTTGACTATCAACTGGAAGTGTACCTGCCGCAGGAAAAGCGGGTCTACGGCTATTTCAGCCTGGCCATCCTCTGGCGCCAGCAGTTTATCGGCCGGGTCGATGTCAAGGCCGACCGGCTGCGCCAATGCCTGTTGTTGCAAAACCTGGTGTTGGAGCCCGAGTATGCCAACCGGCCTTTGGATGATGTGTTGCTGGCCGAGCTTACCAGGGCCATTGGCGACTATGCCTGTTTCAATGCCTGTGAACGCTGGAAGCTGGTGCGCAGCAATCACAAGGGGCTGAAGCAGCGCTGGCGCCGTTTGCAAAGTTTATAGTGCCGACTCGGCTCTGAGCCTACCTTAAAATAGCCGTGTAGTTGGCTGAGAGGAGTGTGGCATTTTGGTCAACAAATCCCCGCAAGCGGACTTTTGTTCTCAAGGCTTTTTAGGCGTCGCCGGTAGACTCGGGCCAGTTTTTATCCGAGGAACAGCTTATGGCAGCACATGCCAACGGCGCCAAAGGCGATTTTGCCAAGACAGTTATCATGCCCGGCGATTCTTGGTGGGCCAACTACATTGCCGAGCACTTTCTCGATGATGCCCGCGAGGTGATCTCGGTGCGCAATATGCTGGGTTATACCGGCAGTTGGCAGGGGAAGCCGGTTTCTGTAATGGGCCAATCAAAGCAAAGAATACGCTTTATAGTCAGCAGTGACAGAGTCAGCGCGCGCTTATGGTACGTTTCGGGACGGCGCGAAATGACATATTGTGAATGGCCTTTGTCGGTTTTTTGCAAGCACACAATAGGTTTCAGTAAAAAACGGGAGCCTTGTGGCTCCCGTTGGCAGTGACTCATTTCAACTTTGCATCAATCGTTCAGGTGGGCACAGCGACCAAACTCGGCTCCGCCTTTAACGGCAGCAACCACCTGTTTAGGGAAGCTGAGCTGAACATCCTGGCCATCACGGCAGACAAAGGCATTGTTCAGATCGACATCGATAGACAAGACTGCTCCTGCGATACCACCCATCATTTCAGAGCCGTTGGCACTGATGGCAAATGGGTTATCTATGGTCAGTGCCTTGGCTTCGGTAACGCCCTGCTTGGCGAAGAACTCCTTGGTGCTCATCCAGCCCAAACCTTCCAGGTAGATACCACCACTGAAACCGGTAAACAGGTTGCCGGAGCGAGCAGTAATCATCGACAGATCGTCGCTGGCATCAAGCAGCAGCATACGCGGTACGCCAAATTCGGCGCTGATGCTGTCGTGATCCCAACCTTCGGCACACAGATTACCCAGGAAGAAGTGATTGAAAGGTACCTGCTCACACCAGCGCAGACTGCCTATGTTCTCCTGTTGGCCCGAGTCCGTATGCCACAGGGTGACTCCGGTGCGGGTACCAAAGCCAACTGTGTTACCGTCGTTGGAGATCACTGAGGAGTCCTGGGCGCCAAATTCAGCCGAGGTGTCGTGGAAGCGGCCATCGACCCAGGCAACCTGACTGGTGCCATCATAAGTACCGGTAATGGTACTGCCGTTGCCGGCTATCCTGTCGGCACGTAGCCATTGAACCTTGTCGGCAAATTGGTAAGGCAGTTGCTGCATACCGGCTTTCTTGGTCCAGATAAAGGGTACTATCTCGTCTTTGAATGCACTCTGGCAGGCGCCGTTACCGTCAGTATCCATATAGGCGGTGCCGACAACTGTGTCGCCGCTATCGTCCATATCCCAGACATAGCTGGAGTTGGTGCCTGACTGGCCCGAACCACCACAGCTGTTACCGTTGAGATCTCCAAGCGAGGTCAACTTGTCGCTGCGCAGATCCCAGATGGCGGCATTGCTGATGCCGTTGCCGCTGAAGTCTGCCATGACGCCGGCCTTGGTGGCGTTTTTGTTCATGGTGGCGTGTCCGGCAGCCACGGCATTCCCGGCCGGGTGCAGCTCGAACAGGGCTTTCTTGGTGCTATCATAGAGGAAAGGCGTAGTGCCGGTTATCCCCATGGCACGTTTGCCGTTCTTGGCATGATCCAGCACAAAGGCGCTTACCAACGGGGTATATTGGATGCCATCGCTATAGCCGTTGAAATAGATATCTGCCTGCTTGGTTACTCCGGCTTCGGCAATGATAGGAGTGAAATCACAGGCGCTATCGCTGGCCGGATTGCTGCTTTCATTGCTGTTCCAATACTCGGCCTCTGACAAGAGGGAGGTTTGCCGGGTAGGATAACCACCGGCCTTGATGGTCTCCATATAGAGCACATAGCGGCCGCCGGGAGTCAATCCATTGATGGTGAACTTTCCATCCGGGCCTACCAGTCCTTGAGTCAGGTTGCCGGTCTGCTGAGTGACCACATCGTACAGAGGGTTATCCAGGTTGCGGGCCACCATGTTCATGCCCGAATAGTCCACTCCTTCCTTGGTGTACAAGGTGCCGGAAATCGAGCCGTAGCCTGAACGATATTCCGCTGTTGGATAGAGGTCGGACAGATTGACTATATCGTCGCGCACATTAACAGTTGATTGCTCGGCACCCTGAACTCCTAACACATTGATGAAGGGGAACATGGTTTCAATAGTGTCCGGCGCTATCTGGCTGGCGCTGGTGTATTGATTGGTGATGGCGCAACCCGGTACTCCGTCATATTGCGGGCTGTATGAGGCTGACATATAGCTGAGATGGCCATTGGCCTGGGAGTGCGACATGTTGAGGGCGTGGCCGAATTCATGGGTAAATACCCCGGCAATCATTTCGCCTTCTGTGTCATCTATACCCACATACCAGCCGTTCATCAAGGCAGTAGCCTCGAGGATTTCACCGGTTTCTTCATCGGCCCACTCGGGGAAGGCTATCCCCAGCACCTGGCTGCGTGGTACGCCGAAATACTGTTCCAGGATCTGGCCGTCGGTGTCATAGTTGACCCAGAAACCATAGCCGTTAACGGCGGAATAGATCTGATCGACGTTATGTTGATTCACATCTTTGATGCCGATTTGTTGTTCAATGGTGCCTTGAACCGACATTTCAAAGGTGGAGGTTTCCACCGCAGACCATTCGCCCACGGCCTTGGCGGTAATGGCATTGGCCTGAGCTATGCTGAGGAAGGTGTAATCCCGGTCTAACACAGTACCTGCCGGGATAACAGTGCCGTCCGGCAGTGTAATGTCGAGATTGAACACCAGCCCTTTTTCCAGAACGGTGAAGGTTTGTACGTCAACGCCATCCTTGTTTTTAATCACAGGGCCGCCGTCGGTATAGACGGGAATCGCCCCCTTGGACGTATCCCACTTATAGGGCTGCATTGTAGGTTCGTGAATATACAGCGGGCCACCGGCCAGCGCGGCAGAGGAGACTGAGCCCAAAAGTAAGGCAGTGGCAATTCTTGAAAGCTTCATTATTTGGCCTCCTGTACCAGTTTGCCAACCAGAGACATAAATGCGGCGGCATCCACAGCACCGGCCGTGGTGATAAGGCTCTGCTCTTCAGGGCTGAGCGACTGAGTGTTCATGCCATCAAACAGGCCTATGTTGCCCAGTTGATTGCTGACTTTGCCGTTTTGCACAATGAATTTGCCTTGTTCCAGCCCTACGGTAGAAGTCAGGCCGGCACCGAGATCCGGATTCATAAAGGCCACTACCTGCTCGCCAACCGACCAGCGGGCGAACCCTTCGGGTGATACGCCCAGGTAGACTTTGCCATTACCCATGGAGCGGGGCTTGAGCAAACCAAACTGGCGGAAGGTATATTCGCTGCCTGCTTTATGTTTGTGTTTGGCATCCATACCTACCCGAATGGTTATCTGGGTATAGGGGCGTTTGCGCTCATCAAAGCCATCGGTCACAGACACCACTTGGCCCGAGACTATGCTGGACGCTTGATTGGTCAATTGACTGAGATTTTGTTTGAGATGTTTTTGGGCTATCGCGGCGGGTGTCAGCAGCAAACTGGCTGAGACGAGACATAGCGCCGACAGACGCTTGAACCACTGGGATCTTGTCACTGGAATACCTCCTGTATGATTGGGATAAATTCAGCTTTCGATCATCGACCCATACATCCTTGGTCGAATATTGACCGAGCACCTACTTAAGCACGCCGACTCAGTGGGTGGCACGGCAAATGATGTAGCGTTTTGTAGCGTGTTTGTTAAACGCACACGATTTGTCTCAATCTTGTGCTAGGAAAATATCACGGAGAGATAAGAGATTGGCTTTCAACACACCTTTGGTTATCTTTTGCTCAGCGTGAGCTGTTTTGCCATGCTGAATATCAGTTAATAACAGGGAGAGAGCTGATGAGCTGTAACTTTTGTGGTGGGCGTTTGAATAGCGGAATGTTACGTAAGCAGGAGCCGGGAAGCGGCCGAAAGTTTAAGTCGTGTCCCAACTGTTCAACGACTCATGGTGAGGAACATATATTTCATCCCTATCCCACTGATTTTGGTAATACGCCGGCACGAGTGACCGCGGCCAATCCGGACGGGCATCAAAGTTATTGCAGAAATTGCCGGGCGCTTGATACGGGTATTGCTTCAGAGAACTATCAAAAATGGAAGGTGCGAACAAGTCCCATGTGTGCTCTGCGTCGGCTTACAGGCCTGGATGCAAGGCGTGGTTCGCAGCAAATGGCCCTAGTCCTTTGCAAGAAGCACAACACAGCAGACAGATCTGTAAGCCACGCCCTTCGGGGCTTTCACAGCAACCGGCTCTCTGCGTTATTCGACTTCAACATGCCCCGGCATGCCTTCAGTCAGATGCCTTGAGCGCCAATTGCTGTGTAAGCCACTCTCTACAAAAGAGAAGGCCACGAGGACCTATTCGCACCTTCCTAAGCGTTGCAGCGAACTGAGCTGATGGCCCAGCCAATTTATCAGCCTAATACCTGATGCATGACAGAGCATGAAATTGACCCTCAAAGCCATGTGAGTCAGGCCTTGAGGGCGCACAGGATTAAACAGGTTTGTTCATTTGTGCTTTGGCGGCTTCAACCTTGGAAAAATCCAGTCCCAGTTCTTCCACGGCTTCTTTGATCAGGGCTGGGTTCTGCATCACCTGCATCATCAACCCCTGCAGCTTTTCCGGTGGCAATCCCAACTGACCCAAGATACCCATGGCCATCAGAGGATTTTCGGTCAGGCTCTGGAACAGGCTGCTTATTTGTTCATCGCTGATATTGTGCTCTTTCAGCAGGGCAATAATAGGGTTCATAAGTTCCTCATTGGTTTCAAGCATTCAGATTGAGTTGATTTTAACAGAAGAAACGCCTGGTACCTTCATCGGGACATCGCAAAATTAAGCTGCTTTGGGTTATTTTTAAAGACTCTATTCAAGCCTGGCTGAGAGAAAACCTGCCAAGAGTCATGGGGCTTGGTTTTTTGTTTTTAGTCGTAGTCTTGGGGTTCAGTTCGATACGGCGTATATGGTCGAATAGCAGGAGAATTGTGACTTCTGATTTGGCATAATGTGGCGCTAATTTTTCAGCGTTCTTCTTCAAGGAATGAAATGAAGCAGTATCTTTCCCTCTTCGGCCTGTTATGGCTCTTATCCGCGTGTACCCCCAATTCCCATGTTGAATTTGACCCTAAACAAGGCGATCGAGTCGATTACTGGGTGCAGACAAAAGCCAACATAGATATTGGCGGACGGGTATTTACTCAGTACAGCAACTCTTTGATGCACTATGAGGTGATTGAGACCTCGCCGACACTAAAGCTGGAGCTGGTGCCCAGGTTTATGACTATGTCCGGTGGCGGCAATAGTTTCAGTAGTTTTACCGCTGCAAACGATGAGCCCGAATTGCAACAGATGTTTTCCAGCGGCTTTGAAATCACCCTGGATAAAGACTCCGGCAAATTACTGGCATTTAAGGGCAAGGATGAAGAGAGCTGGCAAAAGATGTTGGCACGCTCGGGCCCTGAGTTAATCGAGCATTTGACTCAGGGGATGGAGACTCCCGGTGTGTTGCAAAAGATCCCCGCCAAAGAGGGCAGTAAGCTGATACTCGAGGGGTTCAATGGTCAGCAAACGGAACTATTGGTCACTAAGGTGACCCCGGAGATAGTGGACGCAGAGTTGACCGCCGAAAGCGGCGATAGTCGCCTGTATGGTCATATGCGCCTGGCGCGTGAGAGTGGTTGGTTGCAGAAAATGGTATTGGTGCTGGAGAGCAAGATTGACGCCATGGGCCAACAAGGCAACAACCATATACAGATAGTGATGTCGCGCAAGGATCTGCTCGATCAGGTGGGCGATCTGAGGCAACAAATCGCCTTCGATGATATGGACAACTGGAACCCCATCATGGCATCGCCCCCCAAGCCAGCCGATGGGCTTGAGCTCAGTGCCGAAAGCTTATTCCAATATGGCAAGGGCACATTTCGTGGCGAGTCAGAACATCTGCAACTGGAACTCTTGCTGACCGAAGTCGATAGAGAAGTTTTGGGGGAAATCCGCTACCGAGATCTGCAGGCGCTGGATGCCGAAGATAAACCCATTGCAATGGAGTGGAGCATACTCAGCCAGTTGGGTCCCTATCGGGAGAGTGGTGCGCTAATCACCAGCACCGCGATTGTGCCCCTGGGATGGGATCAGCGAAACCAGTTTGAAAAAATATCCTCCTTCAGTGCCGTGGCAGACTATACGCCACTCGAGTTGGTATCGGTTTCCAGCCAATGGCGGTCTGGGCAGGAGCAGCAGTTGGCGCTGGCCGGTGGCACACTCACTATTACCCCGGTAGCGCAGCAAGAGGGCGAGTATCTGCTGCATTTCAGTGGCGCCGATGGTTATCTGGTGCCGTTTTTCGATGGGCTTGAAGGCGAGTTCCGCTATCAGACACCGCAAGGTGGCCCCGAGTGGCTCAACAGCATGGATCGCAGTTTGCTGTTTAGCGGCCAACAACTTTTTCGGGTGAAATTGACCAAGCCGGCAGCTGAGGTAACCTTCCATGCCATCTTGGATCAGCAACAAGCCGGTTTCAGCCGTGAGGTGCGCTGGGTAAGCCGAGAGGCCTTTGCCGCTGATTACACTCTGCCTCCCATGGGCAAGCATTACCTTTATTACAATGATACCGACGAAGAGGCGGTCGATTTTGATCCGGCCAGCTTTGCGACTCAGGCCGATACGCCACAGGGTGCCAAGCTGATTCTGCCGCAGGACTGGGCCGGTATCTGCCAGCTGCAAATTGAAGGCGATTTTAAACAAGGGCCATCGGCTTTGGTCTGGAAAGCAAAGCCTAACGAGCGCATGACGACTCAAGTCGAGTACCAACTGAGTACCGAGGATGGTATACGCCGTTATTTCTATGGTCTGGAAATACCCAGTCACCTGCATTGTGATGGTCGCCCGGTATGGAACTCTGTCGACTATACCCCGGGTGAACGTGCCTGGTTGGTGCCCCTTGAAGTGTTTGGCGAGCTGGATCGGCAGCAATCTGTGCAGCAATTCCTGCAGAATTACCATCTCTACAGCGCCGATGATGTGCAACTGCCGTTGCTGGACAAGCAGGCGCGCTACCTGAGTTCAGAGGATATCCCGCTGAGCGAAGCCATCATGGAAGATAAATACCTAAGGGTTGCCGATAGCGTGGAACGTATCGGTAAACTCGACTACCAGGGCGAACCCCTGGATATCCGCTGGGTCAACAGTTTCCCGCCACTGCCTTAAGGACAAGAAAATGCGTGTATTGATATTACTTTGTGGCCTGATGAGCTGGATGGCCAGCGCCGAGACAGTGTGGCTGAATGAGGATTGGCAAGTGGTCGACAGTGAGCGCCAGGCCAGTTTTTATGTCAAAGATCCGCAAACTCAAGATCAACAGGGTTGGCAGACCACCATCTATTATGTCGGCTCGGATACCCCCAGATTCAAGGGCAGCTTTGCCAAGCCGGGTATCTTTCAAAATGCCTTGGGTAACTACCAGTTCTTTCACAATAACGGCAAGCTGTCTTCCGATGGCCGTTATAACGATAACAGCGAGATGGAAGGCCCGATCCGTTTCTATGATGAAGACGGCATCTTGACCATGGAGGCCGGTTTTGTTGATGGTGAACAAAGAGGCACTCAAAAAAACTTCTACAGTAACGGTCAGTTAGAGGAGGTTTATCAGCAGTTGGGCGACAAACGCGTCGGTAAAGACAGCCACTATTACCAGGATGGCAGTCTGCAGGCGCAGCACTCGCTGGTCAATGGTCTGCCGGAAGGGGAGCAACTGGAATACTACTCGGGTGGGCAACTGCGTGAGCGCAGTCTGTATCTGGCGGGTAAACTGACAGGGGAGCGCAAACGTTATCACCGCAATGGTGAGCTGTCCTCCATTGACACCTTTGGCCCTAAAGGTCAGCAGGGAAAAGCCTATGAATACTGGGATACAGGTGTCCAAGAGGCCGAGTATGTCTATGTGGATGGTCAGCGACAGGGACCGGCCAAACGCTGGCATAAAAATGGCCAGCTTAGTCGGGAAACCAGTTTCCGGCAGAATCGAGAGCACGGGGAAAGCCGCCAGTATGATGCCAAGGGACAGCTGACTCGAATTGAACATTATCAGCAGGGCAAAAAGGTGGGCGAGCAGCAAACCTTTTATACCAGTAGCTCGCAGCTGCAGCAGTTGCAGCGCTTTGACGAAAAAAGCCGTTTGGTCTTTGAACAAAAGTTTGCCGATGACGGCAGCAAGACCATGGAGTTCAACGCCCGTTTTGTCAAAGACAAACAGATCCTCGACAGACAATACTTCCAAGACGGCAAACTCAGCTCAAGAATGCAGCAGGATATGACTCGGGTGTGGACTTTATACCAGAAGTTTGATGCCAACGGCGTTGTCATCGAACGAGAGGAGAAACTCAAGGGCAAGCGCGAGGGGCTGGCCGTGCAAATGTATCAGGGGCTCTGGGATGATGAGCCCTACATAGAGACCAGTCACTACCAAGAAGGCCAGCTTCACGGTGCTTATGAGAAGAAACTGGTCAGCGGCAAGCTGCTGGAGCAGGGCGAATATGCCCATTACAAAAAGGTGGGGTTTTGGACTTATCAAGATGCCCGTAACCGCCGCACAGAACAGCGTGACAGCCAGGGGCGGTTGCACGGTGAAGTGAAAGAAATCCAGGTACACGATGGCCAATTGTTACAGCTGGCGCATTACCGGCACGGGCAGCTTGAGGGGGAATACCAAACCTACAGCGAAAAAGGCGAGCTGCAAGCCAAGGGAAATTATAGCCAGGACAAACGGCATGGCCAGTGGCAGTACCAGGATCCCTATGAAACCCAAGTGTCCCTCTGGCAAGGGGAGTATCATTACGGCAAAAAAGTCGGCACTTGGCTGGCGCACTCTGCAGCGGGTTACGAACTGGGGCGGGAGCAATATGACGCCAAAGGACAGGCGCAGGGCAGTTTTTACTATTTCACCGAAGATGGGTTACTGAACAAGGTCGCCCGTTATCAGGACGGTAAAGAGCATGGCGAAACCGTGTCTTACATCCAGGGTAAAGCTTACTATATCCAGACGTTCGAACACGGTGAGTATCTGGGCAGTCGTGATGTTTACGACGATGAGCTTAAGGCCGAGAGCGACTGCGATAGCTCTGCCTCATCGCTGTTATTTGGCTGTTGAGGCTTTATTTATGGTTTAGCCGTGTGGGCTTAATGATTGCCGCAATAAGCTGTTTGCGCTGCAGCTTGAGCCCTTCGGCAACCTGTTACGCCGAGGGACTATAGTGGCTCTGGCGCTTAAAGCAGGCCGGTTTGTCTGTCAGGAAAGTGGTCAACTCGGCTTCGCTCGGCGCCTGTGCGAATTAATGGGCAGAGTTGTTGAAATCGGGTGTAAAATAAGGTTTTCAACCCTTACCGCAAGCGTTACAAGGAAAGTATAAGTGGCTGAATTTAATTTTTTATTCCTATGTTTAGTGGTGCTCTCTCTTTGGGTAAGAGCATGTCTGAAACTGCATAAACTGACTCAGACCGATCAGGATAAAAACAGGACATTTTGGGGACAAATAGGCCAACAACTAGGCGACTATGATCTGTATATGGGGATCTTGTTTGGAAGAGCTGAACGTTATTCCCTGTATCATTCAGAGTTGGCAGCGCTAATCACTGAAATCAGAGCGGCTTTCAAACTGGCTATATGGGCAATACTCTTGTTTATTTTGTACTTGATATTCAACTTTGGGTTATAGCAAGGCAAATTACCGCGAAAGAAATTTGCGGGTCGAAAAAAGTCATACCAGGGGGCATCAATAGGCAGTTGTTAATGCATAAGCGTGTTTTTTATACATCTCTTACCCAAACTGTTTTTACATGCTTTTTAAGCAAAGCTACCACGCTGTTATGGATAAACAGGTAACCGAAATCCTCTTCAAGCTTAAATATTAGTCGCTCTTCAAGTGGGACACCTTCCAGGCGTGAAAAATCCAGCTTTGCGGTTTCCAAATCCAACCAGTTTAACTTGCCATATTGCTTCTCTTCATTAGTTAGCCGATAAGTCTGGTGTATGTACGGCATACGGAAGTTTTCAAATACTTTTATTTGATCTTTTGATGGTTGGCTTGGTGAGCAATCTACCCTTGCGTCCAGCCACTCGACACCATGTTGGACCCGTTCCGCGATTCTCTCTGCTATATCGTTGACAATAAAAAGCTTGGGGGAGAATGTTATTTCCAGAAGCAGGTCTGGTTCAAGAGTGACTGTGGATTTCGGGGTTGGCTGGAATGCAAATTCAGCCAGAGATTGTCTGGACAGCAGCGCGTAATCATTCATGGTTATATTCATAGCGGCATTATTAGTGGGACTCATAGCCAGGCGCATCCTTTTTAAAGGTTTATATTCTAGGTGCTTCTTCGGATGTATCAAATGAGAAAGCCACAATGCTGGTGTTTATCTTTCCTTCCTCGTCCAGGCGTATGAGGGCTTCAAGTAGTTCAATAGAGAAGAATGTTTTCGTCATTCCTATCGGCTTGAATACGTGTCTTTTACTTTCGGGGAGTTTATTGATTTTTTCAGCCGATAAGAAAAACCGGCTGGTAGCTTTGGTTATTTTGATGCTGTTTTCGGTATCAACGGCATCCACCAAGTTGTCTACTGCCAGTATATAACGATCGATTAAAACCCCTGAGCCGGCACAGGTTAACTTGGAGGGGTAGACTTCGACCCCGTAAGGGTCAAAGCTCATGATTAATTCGGCTATCTCCTTGGTAACATTAAAAGCGCCCCCTCTGATTAAATCCAGCGCTTCAATATCGAGGATGTCAGTGTCCTGCCATACAATCTCATTCAGACAACTAGTTGGGATAAAATCATTGTCATCATAAAGTGACGAGCGAATATCGACCGCACTAAATAGTGATTCCCCTTCATTCATGTCTTCGTTTATATAGGCTACTTGCATTCTCAATTCTCTATATTTTTCTCTGGGGTAAAAAAGCCACCTCGTGAGGTGGCTTGGGGGAGTATAAACCGGCGTTAGCCCATACGTTTAAGCTTTTCCTTCAACTCCGGGATGGCGCGGGTAAAACCGTCGATATGGTCGGTCAGGCGTGACAGCAGTTTGCGCTTACGCTCTTGGTTACGCCGACCATAAAGTAGGGTCCAAACCAGGAGTACTGCACTGACCATGATAAACACCACCAGGGTCAGGTTGTGTCTGAAAAATGAGGTGCTGTAGATGGGATCCAGCAGCGGGAAGTAGAGCATATCGAACAGCGGATACCAGATATAATCCGGACCCCAGAAGTTGAAGACCAAGGCGGCAATCGCCAACAAGATCCAAGTGCCTGCGCCGTTGAGCTTGCCGTATTGCTGGAAAGATGTGTTGTTATAGCGTTTGTTCTTGGTCAGGTTGTAGGCGTACTCACGGTTATAGTCATCAACGCCCAATTTGGCTCTTGAGCTGGCGTAAAGCATCCAGTCGCCCACATCCAGATCCCCCAGCAGATCTTCGCCGAAGCGCATCTCCCGCACTTCGCCATCGGCCAGTTGTAGCAAGACTTCGCCATCAACGTTGGAGCTGCGGCTGCGATGGCTGCTGGTTTCAGTGTCTGTGGTGCTGTGGGAAAATCTGTTACCCACATAATGGTCTGTAGTGGTGGTTTTAGTGGTGGTGACCGTGAAGTCATCGACACTGGCGCTGGCACTTCTGTCGAGCACTTTGCCCATGATGCAGGAAACGCTGACTTCACCCTTTTCATCGCCGGCCAAGACATGTTTGTGCAGATAGGGTTCACGGTAACTTAGGCTGTATTGCCGCATCATGGCTTCTTCCTCATCGCGGACACTGAGGCTGTTGGCGGCCGTTGCCGGTGCTTGCTGCTGCGAGCTGCCGCACTGAACACAGTAGCCGTGCTCGCCGTCGATGCGACTCTGGCATTTGAAGCAGAAAATATCCGAGTCTTTTCTCGGCCGCTGGGCGATATGGTAGCCCAACGCTTCCTGGGTGACAGACAACAGGCGTTTCATTGCCAGTTGCAGCGCCTCGTAGCGGCGCAGTTCCCTGGTGTGCTTCTTCTGGTTGCGCTGACGCTCCAGAATGAAACACACCACAGACAGAACCACGGCCACCCCGATAGCGATTTCTGTGGGTTGCTTGGCACCAAAGTACAGCAACAAGGCGCTGGCAATCCCCAGCAGCAGCCACCAGAAGGCGCTGGATTGGCTACCCGGCTCATAGTCGGGCACTATGGTCGAGCGTTGACCGTCGGCTTCATGACTGATGGCTGCCGGAGCCATATGGTTATGGCTGACCAGGCGTTTGGCGTCTTTACCTTCGATGCGGTAATTCAGGGTGTAGTCTGTCGGATAAAACAAGGTCAGCACATCGCCGCGGCGAATCTGGTCGTAGAACTTGTTCTCGGCGTTGACACTGACCCGCTCTATGTTGCCGTCTTTATCTTCCAGCTCAAGCCACCAGTAGCTGTAGGTGAGATTATTGCCACTGTCTACCCGGCGCCGCTTGTAGAGGAAGCTGGAGTTGACCCGGCCGGTGAACGTCCTGGCACCGGAATAGTGGGGTTTAAGATCTTTTAGGATCTCAGGGGCGACATCCTCAATGTTCTTCAGCTTGGGCTGCTCAGGCAGGGACTCTCCGCAGTGACCGCAGAAGTTTTCCTTGGCATAAATGGGTTGATTGCAGTGGTGCATTCAGTTTCCTTGTCAATTGGGTAAAAGACGGATTGTCAGTGTTTGTTCGCCGCCATTCAGGCTGTGCCATTTGCGGTAGGTCTGATAACCGGGGGCGCTTACCTGCACATCGTAGTTGCCCGGTTTAAGCCGGATCCCCGGGTGATACTTGGGGCCGATATTCATGATCCTGATATTTGCATTGTTCACATTGGTTTTGACCTTGAGGCGTGTCTCGGTCGGTGCCAGCTCGCTGGCCTTGAGTGGCGCTGGAGTGCTCTTGTGCAGCAAGTCTATCTTGGCCAGTGAATGCGCCAGCGGCGAGAAGGCCTGATAGATACCCGTGTGTTGCTCAAAGCTCAGCCCCAAAGGATGCAGCAGCGGTTGGGCGTGCAGTGTCCAGCGCAGGGCGTAGGCAAAGCCGATATTGCCGGACTGTTCCACCTTGGTGAGGAAGTAGTTCACCGGGCTGGTATCATCCTGGGTGTAGCGGTTTTGCACCAAAAGCACCGGCAAGGTCAGCAGCAGTAGGGGCGGCAACAGCTTGGCGGTCAATGCCAGCCAGCGGCGTTTGCCGGACTTGGCACTTTCAGTGGCATTCTCATTTATGCCGGTACTGTCTTCGCTGCCACTTGCTTGACTCGCGCCGGGGCGGAATAGCTGCAGCGTCTTCAGCGGCAGCTTGATAAAGGTCATACAGATCAAAAACAGGCTGAGTGACATGGAGATGGGCGGAATAATCACAGATCGCAGCGCCTGCTTGCCTTGCTCGGCATAGCGTCCGCCATCGGCAAATTCACGTTCCGACTCGGCCAGCATCTGCAGGTAACTCTGGGTACGTTTCTGGATGTTGGGATCCAGCACATGGCGTTTGAAGTTGGCCTGGTTCCAGTCGGCGCGGACGTTAGGCACATAGAGATCGCCCATGCGAGCGGCTATCTTGCGTTGGATCTGCGGATGCAACTGGAAGGCGTTCCAACTTAAGTTGATGGGCAAGTCCAAACCGCGTTTACGCATCTCGCTCTGCCAGCGGGCATCGGCTTCAGCCTTAACCGTCTTGGCCACGCTTTGACTAAACAGCGGACGATTGCTGATATGCCAGCTGTCCGGCAGTTTCAGCCCCTTGGCCTTGAGGGCCCGGCGCAGTTTCACCTGAGTCACAGGATGCACCCTGAAGTCGGCCAGTGACGCTATGTTGAACGGATAGCCGGTTTCCTTTTCAAACATCGCCTGGAATTTGGGATGGGCCAAGAACAGACGCTGGTAATGATCCGGATCGTCTGTGTACTTATAGCGTTTGTCCTTAAGACCGCCATCGCCACCTGTAGCCAGGCTCAGCGCCTGCATGGCGGTGCCGACACCGGCTGTCATCACCCCGAACAGGGCGCTGGACAGCAGGTTTTCGCCTGTGCTGATATCTTCGACTATCAACCAGTAGTTGGGATCTATGTAGCCGAGCCCCGCCTTGGAGATCATTGTCTTGTAGCGGGCGTTTTCCCGTTCTATACATTGATAGCGACGTTCTTTCTGGGATGACTTCTTGTAGCGTTCCTGGCAGCGGTTGGTGTCTTCATGGTAGGAGAAGATCTTGGGGCCGTATTCCTGGGCCCTGGCACCGGCCTTGGCCACATGGGCCTTTTGCGCCTGTTGATACTTGCCCCAGCCCTGATTGACCTCTTGCTCTATGTTTTGCCAGTAACCCATCTCCCGCTCCGGGATCCCCGCCAGGGTCTGGTTGTAGCGGTTGGAGCCTTCGGCATAACTGCGATAGCTGGCCGACAGCTCATCATAGAGTTGACCAAAGTCGTGATAGTGCTGGTCAAAGTCGCGATAGGCCCGCTTTTGCACGAAGTTGTGAATGATCTTCTGTTTGTAATCATCCAGGTTGTCGGTGAGGTTGTGGTCGGCATAGGCCAGGCCGCCGAATAGGGCCAGAAAGGTCAGGTTTTCAGAGCTGTGCAGCTCTTTGGGGTCGTAGTTGAGACCTTCGACTTCGACCGCATTAACCGCCAGGGCATCACGCAGCGCCGCGCTGTAGGCTGCGTATTGACGCTGTTCCGGGGTAGAGGGTTCAATCAGCCATTGCTCTATCAGGTATTTTTGGCCGAAAAACACGCTGGGCCAGACGCACAAGGTGAGCAGCAACAGGGTCAGGCTGCCTCTTAGGGCGGTTTTGAACAGCCGTGCCGGCAAGAGATCGGCCAGCAGCAGGGTCACACCTATCCCGGAAATGGTGCGGCCGTAAATCTCCAGGTGTTCGAGTTGCTCGGGCTTGGGGGTGCCCAAGCCCACCAAAGAAACCAGTTGGGCGTTGAAGATGGCCTCTGGGATCAGATAGGCAGCGCTCAGCAGCAGGAAAAATACCCGCCAGGACAGTTTTTTCATCCTTGGTTCCTCATTGCTGCTCGCTGCGGCGCAGCTCTATTTTCACTGCATCATCTGCGGTGAGGTCTACTTGGGTTTGGTTTTCTCTGGGGCCGGCCTGGGTTTTCATGATCACAGGAACAAAGCCGCCGCCAGACTCGGACTGGGACGCCTTGCCTTTATTGGCCACAGCGCCTGTCTTGAAGGACTTCAGTTTGCCATCCACCGCCGGATACAGACCGTTGGGCCAGTAGGTTTCCAGCAAAGAGAGCTTGGAAAGATCCAGATCCTTGGGCAGCGTGGCCAGCTTGCGGGTCAGCTCAGTGCTGCCTTGATAAGGCAGCATGGGCGGCAGAGCGAAGCGGCTGCAAAAACCATAGAGACTGTCGTCGATAATCACAGAATCGGGTAGTTGACTGCGCTTGAGTCCCAGTAGGCTCTGTTCGTGGTAATCATGACCATTGATGGTATAGCTGGCCACAGGAATGCCGCGGTTATGGGCCAATGACTTGAAGCCTTGGGCGTTTCGCCGATAGTGGCGTATGTCCACGGCGATACCGAAGTTGGACTTGAGCGCCTTTTTCAGCTTATTGAGTCCTGCCGCAGAATCGTAGCGCTTTTCCCGGTAGCGGCGGTTGGCGTAACCCTGAATATCCTCCAGCATGGATTGATTACGCAAAAAGATGGGATCTTGACCTGCGCCGCGTTTCATATCGGCCGCCAGTTTGTTCATCGAGGCCTTGGCGGGGCTCTGGATAAAGGACAGGAAAACAGCGTCGTTTATCTGCCTCATTTTTTTGAGGTTTTCCAGCTCCAGACTACTGTAGAAGTAGCGCCCCTGGCCTATGATACTGAAGGCCAGATAGTCGAGCATCTCCAGATCCCGGCTGCCGGCGCGGCTCTTGATCTCAATATTCAGCTTCTGTCCGCTATGGGCATAGCGGCTGAACACCTGCGCCAGTTGGCGAAAGTTGGGCGGTACCGTATCTGTGAGGGCGCCGGTTTGAATGTCCCGCTGGCGCAGATAGCCCCACTCTTTCTCATAGCGAATCGACTCTATCTTGCGGCGCTTATTGTCTATGGTGCCGGTTTCGCGTCCGGTGCGGCCATCGTGATGAATGACCCAGACATCATCCCGGGTCAGGCGCACATCGATTTCAATCACATCAAACTGGTTATCCAGGGCATCTATGACGGCTTCCAGCGAGTTTTCCGGAAAACGTATCGAGCCTCTGTGGGCCTGGAGCTCCAGGTTGCTGCACTGCCTGGCACCCAGATAATTGATGTTATCCAGTGCTGACAGAGTAAAGCCTCGGGCGTTGAAGGCTTGTTCCAGCGCCAGTTTTTGCGGATCCACGGGCTGAGATTCGGGGGCGGATGGGGTGCTTTTACAGCCGCCAAGCAGGCCGAAACAGCAAAATATCAGGATGAAAAAGAGGCGCACTTGTATTCCTTGGTGCTCTGTAAGTATATATAAAAACAGGGTATTAAAATTAATTATTTACTCTCGGTCAACCTGTGATGCCAATGTTTAACAAGTTTTACTTGTGCCGTCTCAAAACTGAACATTGGCTGACTTTTTATTGGTCAAATGGTGCGCTTTTTTGCGGCCGCAGAACCTGGGCCGCGCGTTTTACTCGCAACTTGCTTGAGGTATGCTTGAAGCAATTTTGTGAATAACCAAGGAAACCAGGTGAACCGACTGATACTCTGCCTGCTTTGCAGTTTGGCTCTGAGCCCTGCCGCCCAGGCCAAGTCGCCCAACAAAGCGGTTAATAAAAGCGTTAGCGCCAGGCCGGCCATGCGCATAGTGGCGCTCTCTCCCCATGCGGTGGAGATGCTGTTTGCTATAGGCGCGGGGGAGCAGATAGTGGCCACCACAGACTATGCCGATTTCCCCGAGGCCGCCAAGGCAATTCCCCGCATAGGCGGTTACTACGGCATACAGATAGAAAGAGTGATAGAGCTGAACCCGGATCTTGTGGTGGTCTGGGACACGGGCAACCGCAGCGAAGATATCGAACAGTTGACCAAGCTTGGGTATCGCATTTACGGCAGTGACCCCAAGACCCTGGAAGGTATTGCCGAAGAGCTGGAACAGCTAGGGCGTCTCACCGGCCACAGACAGCAGGCCGGGGAAGTGGCTGCCGACTACCGGCAACAATTGGCAAACTTGCGCCGGGACAATGCTGCCAAGCCGGAGATCAAGGTGTTCTATCAACTCTGGTCAGAGCCTTTGATGACAGTGGCCCAGGACAGCTGGATCCAGCAGTTGTTGGAAGTCTGCCATGGCAACAACGTCTTCAAGGACAGCAGCTCACCTTATCCGCAGGTAAGCATGGAAAATGTGCTTCTCAGTCAACCAGAGGTGATCATCAAGACGGATGAAAAGGGCGATGGCAAGCGGTTGGACTGGAGCCGATGGCAGGAGATCCCTGCGGTGAAAACGGAACAAATCTACACACTTAACGCCGATCTCCTGCACCGGGCGACCCCAAGGGCGCTGGAAGGTGTTGAAGCTATCTGCAAGGTGCTCGACCAGGCCCGCGAAGGGCAGCGGCCATGATAATCATCATCCCGGTTTCGGCGCCAGTCTGGTAATCCTGCTGCAAGCGTTTTAAGCCCGCTCTCTATTTATTCTTCTGTTACTAAGTGTCCGCCAGGCGGACACTTTTGCAAAAAGCGGACAGTATCCGCTTGTCCGCGGACACAAATAAAATCTCCTCTGTTTTTCAACCAATTGATAACTATGACTATCTAAACTTGGCACAAGCTTTGTAAACCTAGTTGCAACAAGATGGTCACAAGCTCAATTGAGGAACAAACGGGATGATTAAGGATACCAGCGGACAAGACAAGCAAGTGGCGCCGGGTTTAGCGCGTCGCCTCAAGTGGCCGGCTACCCTGGGCGCGGCAGTATTGTTGCTGTCGGGCCTGGTGTGGGCCAGTGTCAGTGGCAGCGGTGTCAGTGAATCCATAGATCGCACTGAGCTGCGCTTCGCCACTCTGGAGCGCGGCACTCTGACCCGGGATATCGCCACTACAGGCAAGATAGTCGCCGCCAACGCGCCAATCCTCTACAGCCCGGAAGGTGGCACTGTGACTCTGATAGCCAACCCGGGGGACAGGGTCGAGCAGGGCCAGGTGGTCGCGACCATAGAAAGCCACAGCCTGACCAACAGCCTCAAGCAGCAGCAAGCCCTGCTCGATGGGATGAAGAGTGCCCTGGAACGGGCCAAGTTGGACGCCAGACGTAATCAACTCAAGGCGAATCAGACACTGGATATGGCCAAGGTGGATCTGGAGGCCGCAGACAGGGAGAGCCGCCGCGGCGATCAACTGATCGAAACCAGTCTGATCTCCAAGATAGATTACGAGAAGAGCAAGGATGAGCTGCACAAGGCCAAGCTGCAGTATGCCCATGCCCAGCAGGAAGCCGCACTGATGAAAGACACCCTGACCTTTGAGCTGCAAAACAAGGCGGCCGAGGTCAATCGTCAGGCACTGGTGGTAGCCGAGTTGGAACGTCAGGTGGCAGCACTGAACATCACAGCCCCTGTTGGCGGCATCATAGGTAACTGGCTGACGGAACAAAAAGCCCGTATCGCCCAGAGCCAGCCGATCCTCACCGTTGTGGACTTGAGTGCCTTCGAGGCCGAGTTGGCTGTGCCGGAAACCTACGCCGATGAACTGGGGCTGGGGATGGATGTGGAACTCAACTTCGGCGGCGTGATGGTGATGGGCAAGTTGGCCTCCATCTCCCCCGAAGTACGTAACCGCGAAGTATCTACCCGGGTCCGGTTCCAGCAGGATACCGCTTTGCACCTGAGGCAGAATCAGCGCCTGTCGGCCAGGGTCTTGTTGGAAAACCGTGCCGATGTGCTGATGGTCAAGCGCGGCGCCTTCGTGAACAGTGGCGGTGGCCGCCTGGTGTACCGTCTCCAGGGGGATATAGCCGAGCGCACCGAGATCAAACTCGGTGCTCGCAGCATGAGCCATATCGAGGTGCTGGAAGGCGGCGAGGTGGGCGACCAATGGGTGATTTCCAATATCGATCTGTTCAATGACGCCGAGCAAGTGCTGGTTCGCTGAGGAGAGAAGAATGAAAACCGAAAGCTTCAACACCGAACGTCTGGTGGCGGCCCTGGCTCTGCTGCTGTTGCTGGTGGCGACTCTGGTCTATACCCGAGATACCTCGGACTGGTTCCTGCTGGGACTCAATCTTATCGAAGCCACCACAGTCAACTCTGTGTCGGCTGAGCCGGGGCAAGTTGCCGATTTCAGCCATGCCGCGATGGCACCGGGCCAGTGGCTTGGGCAATGCCTGTCTGCCCTGACGAAACTAAAATAACCCACCGAATAACGCAAAAAATAAGGAACTAAAACCATGTTAACCATGAAAAATATCAACAAGGTGTTCAAAACGGATTTAGTGGAAACCCATGCGTTACGGGATTTCAATCTGTCGGTGCAGGAGGGGGAGTTTGTTGCCGTGACCGGACCGTCGGGCTCGGGTAAAACCACCTTTCTCAATATCGCCGGTCTGCTCGAAGGCTTTACCCATGGCGAGTATTTTCTCGATGATGTCAATATCTCCAACCTGAATGACAACAAGGCTGCGGCCATTCGTAATGAGAAAATTGGCTTTATCTTTCAGGGTTTTAACCTTATCCCTGACTTGAATCTGGCAGAGAATGTTGAAGTACCACTGCGTTATCGCGGCTTTGGCGCCAAGGAGCGCCAGAAGCGGGTGAAGCAGGCACTGGAGCAGGTGGGCCTGGGGGCGAGGATGAAGCATCTGCCCTCACAACTCTCGGGTGGTCAGCAGCAGCGGGTGGCCATCGCCCGCGCCTTGGCCGGGGAGCCGAGATTCCTGCTCGCCGACGAACCTACGGGTAACCTGGACAGCCTGATGGCCCGCCAGGTGATGGAACTGCTGGAAGAGATCAACAAGGCCGGTACGACCATCATCATGGTGACCCATGACCCGGAGCTGGCCCGCCGCGCCCAGCGCAATATTCAGATAGTGGATGGCCAGGTGTGTGACTTCAGCCGTTATCAAACCGAACAGGCGCCGCAGCTGGATGTGGCCGAACAAGTGGCCAGCTAAGGAGCGCGAGCATGTTTATTTACTATGTTGACCTGGCCTGGCGCAGCATCAAAAAGACGCCGATATTGTCGCTGTTGATGGTGTTGGCCATCTCAGTGGGGATAGGGATCACCATCACCACGCTGAACGTGTACAGCATGATGTCCTTCAACCCGGCCGGGGATCGCGCCGAGCAACTCAACACAGTGCAGCTGTGGAGCCAGGGACCCGATTCCTGGGATGAGTTTAACTCGCTGATCACTTTTCAGGATGCCATGAATCTGCGTAAGGGGGATCTTCCCAAATCGCAGGCCGCCATGTTCCGCAGTGGTATGGCGGTGCAAACGGATGACCCTGAAGTTCTGCCCATGTTGCAGGGCGTCAGGGTGACCGACCGCGGCTTCTTCCCGCTGTTCGAAGTGCCTTTTCTCTATGGCAACGTTTGGGACAAATCAGTGGACGAGCAAGCGGCCTATCAAGTGGTTATTGGCAGAAAGCTGAACCAGAAGCTGTTTGGCGGCGAGAACAGCGTCGGCAAGACTGTCTATCTCAACCGCAAACCCTTTCAGGTGGTGGGCGTGATAGCCGACTGGAATCCTCAGCCCAAGTATTACGATCCTACCAGCGGCGCCTTTGCCAGTGCCGAGCAAGTGTATATTCCGTTTTCGCTGGCCGCCCATGAAGAGTTTCCGGTTTGGGGGAATGTCTCAGGTTGGAAGTATGAGCGCCTGGACAACTATCAGGACAGACTGGTTTCAGAGAAAGTCTGGCTCGAGTACTGGGTCGATCTGCCAAGCGCAGAAGACAGAGCCGCCTATAAGAATTTCCTCGCTCAGTATGTCGAGCAGCAAAAAGAACTGGGGCGCTTCACCGATGGCAAGTCTCCCTTTGAGTCGGCGCAGCTGTCCGATGTAGACGCCTGGCTGGAGAAAAATCACGTAGTGCCCGAGGACAATAAGATTCTGGTGGGGCTGAGCATACTGTTTCTCAGTGTTTGCCTGGTCAATATTCTGGGATTGATGCTGACCAAGTTCCTTAAGCGAGCCCCCGAGGTTGGCGTGCGCCGCGCCATTGGGGCCAGCCGCGGGCAGATCTTCTCTCAATACATGGTAGAGGTGGGCGTGATTGGGCTGTTGGGTGGTTTTCTCGGCCTCGCCTGGGCCTGGGGAGCACTCTATAGCCTGTCGGCGCGCTTCGGGGTTGCCGAAGGGCTGACGCACCTGTCTTTGAGTATGTGGTTTATCACCCCCGGGATAGCGGTAGGTACCGCCATGTTGGCGGGTCTTTATCCGGCTTGGGTTGTGTGCCGCACTAAACCAAGCGTTTACCTCAAGAGCCAGTAAGGGATTGACTATGCTAAATATTAAACCGGTTTTCAGCAGCCTGATGCGCAGCAAGAGCGGCCCGATACTACTGCTGATGCAGATCATCTTATCGGTGGCCATAGTCGCCAATGCCAGCTTTATTATCCATGAACGTTTGACCATGATGCAGCGTGATTCCGGGATTGCCGAGCAGGAGATCCTGGTCTTTACCGTCTATAACTTTGACCCCAATATAGATACCAAGCTGCAGAACAAGGTCGACCAGCAGATCCTCCGCCGCCTGCCCAATGTCGTCACGGCGACGTCCACCAATATGTTGCCGCTCAGTGGCAGTGGCTGGTCCACCACGCTGAATCTGGGCCCGGATCCGGAAACGTCCAAAACGACGCCCCAGCTTGCCATGTACCTGGGGACAGAGCACACCCTGGAAACCTTGGGGGTCAAGTTGGTGGATGGGCGTAACTTCTACGCCAACGAGATCAATGATGATGTTAACGGCAGCAATAAGCTGGTGATCATCAGCAAGGCGCTGGCCGATGAGGTTTGGCCGAATGAGTCCGCCGTGGGCAAGACCCTCTGGGCCGACAGGGACGAGAATGTCACAGTGATAGGTGTGGTCGATAAACTGCAGGGTGCCTGGGTGGACAGCAAAGATCTCGAGTACAGCCTGATCCAGAACGTCGATTACAGCGGGCATTTCTACATGGTGCGGGCGCCGAGCGAGCATCACAAGGCGTTGAAAGAGCAAATCCTCGAGGCCTTGATGAAGGAAAACCCCAATCGGGTGATCGATGATTTCCAATCTATTCAGGAAGTAAAGCAAAGCTCCTATCGTGACCACGAGCTCATGGTCAGCGTGCTGTCCATGATGGTGATTTTGCTGCTGCTGATCACCAGTTTAGGCCTGACAGGTATGGTGATGTTCAATATTCAGCGCCGCACCAAACAGATTGGCACCCGGCGGGCCTTGGGGGCCACCAAGGCCGATATCCTGAGTCTGTTTCTGACGGAAAACTACCTTATCTGTATCGCCGGAGGGCTGTTGGGGGCTTGTCTTGCCGTGGTGTTGGGGCAACAACTGATGCAGCACTATGACCTGCCACAGCTCGACCTCATCTATCCGCTGCTGACAGTGGTGGGCATGTTGCTGGTGACGACAGTGGCTGTGGTCTTGCCTGCCCGTAGGGCGGCGAATATCTCACCGGCAATGGCGACCCGCAGCGTCTGATCTGTCTGCCGCCCATTCGGGCCGAGGGCATGGCTCATGCAGTTTGGCTCGCGTTGGCGGCAGCTTTAGGTTAGTTTTACCCATAATTTTTACAATAGATATAACAGGATGTAACAAGCAGGCATGATGGATACTGTACTCGTTGTCGATGACAATCAGGCCGTATGTCAGGCGTTGTCGCTGATGTTGGAAATTGCCGGTTACCGGCCGCTCAGTTGTCAGAGCCCTCAAGAGGCACTGTACTTTATCGAGCAAGAAGAGGTCAGCCTGGTGATCCAGGACATGAATTTCAGCCGCGACACCACCTCGGGGGAGGAAGGACGGGAACTGTTTCACGCCTTGCGCAGTCGTCAGCCGCAACTGCCAATCATCCTGCTCACCGCTTGGACCGAACTGGAAATGGCCGTGGAATTGATGAAGGCCGGGGCCGCCGATTATCTGGCCAAGCCCTGGGATGACAACAAGTTGCTCAACAGTGTCGCCAACCTGATTTCCCTCTACAAGCTGCAACAGGATAACCAGCAGTTGCAACAGCGTGAGCAGCAACGGCAGGCGGCATTCGACGGCGCCGATCTCTGTGGTTTGGTATTTGCCAGCGCTGCTATGGAGCGCTGTATTGATCTGGCGTTGCAACTGGCACGCTCGGATGTCTCTGTGTTGATCACAGGTCCCAACGGCGCAGGCAAGGATAAACTGGCGGACATACTGCACGCCAATTCGCCACTGAAACACAAGCCGCTTATCAAGGTCAATGTCGGCGCCTTGCCAATGGAGCTGATGGAGGCCGAGCTGTTTGGCGCCGAGGCCGGTGCATTTACCGGCGCCACCAAGGCCCGTATCGGCCGTTTCGAAGCGGCCGATGGCGGCACCCTGTTTCTGGATGAGATAGGCAACCTGCCGCTGTCCGGGCAGATAAAACTGCTGCGGGTATTGCAGACCGGCGAGTTTGAGCGCCTGGGCAGCCATCAGACCCGTAAGGTCAAGGTCAGGCTGCTGAGTGCCACCAACGCCGATCTGCGTCAGGACATTATCGAAGGCCGTTTTCGCGAGGATCTTTTCTATCGCCTCAATGTGGTGGAACTGGCATTGCCGCCATTGGCGCAGCGCAAAGACGACATCTTGCCGCTGGTGGAGCACTTTTGTGCCGGCGCGGCCGCGGCCTTGAACAAGAGCGCGGCGTTGAGCAAGAGCCTTACGTTGGACAAGAGTGCCAAAGAGGCGCTGCTGGCCCACGACTGGCCCGGTAATGTACGCGAGTTGGAAAACGCCTGTAAACGCGCGGTTTTGCTGAGTCGCGGCGAGTCTTTGAGCTACAGTGATTTCGGTTTGGCTGCGGCAACCGCCTCGAAAGCTATTTTGGATTCAAGTGTCGGCCAAGCTGCAGAGAACCAAGGCCAACAAGCCGGGGCAGAGGAGCCGGGCAAGGCGGAAATAGAAGCAGCGCTGGCCGAGCACGGCGGCGTTATCGCCAGGGTTGCCAAGTCATTTGGCATCAGCCGTCAAGCGCTCTATCGGCGGATGGAGAAGTTTGGTATCGACGGCAAGAGGCAGGCATGACAGGAGGACTCAGTCTAAGACACAGGCTGCTGCTGGGCATGCTGCTGAGCACCTTGCTGGGTTTGCTGCTCGGGTGGGGTTGTCTGTTGTGGTTGGGGCCTGAATGGTTATGGCTGGCGGTAGTGGCAGGCTTGCTGGCAGCGCTGGGCATAGGGCTCAGGTTGACCCGAACCCTGGGTGACAGCCTGGCGGGGCTGGAAATCGGCATGCTTAACCTGATTGATCGAGATTTTAGTGTCTCGTTGCCGGACAGCGGCATCAATGAGCTGGATAGACTGGCACAACTGTTCAACGAGGCGTCGGCCCGACTCAGGCAGGAGCGGCAGCATATTTACCAGCGGGAACTGCTGCTGGATAAGGTCATTCAAAACTCGCCCAATATCATGCTGCTGTGCGATAGCGTGGGTCATATCATTTATGCCAACGACGCCGCCAAACATCTGTTCAATGCCAAGAAAGGCCTTGAGGGAAGCAGCCTCTCTGAGCTCAAAGCCAAGGTGAGCGAAGAGATGCGCCAAATGTTGGAGAGTGAGCGCGATGGCCTGTTCAATCTGGGCTTGCCGGAAGGCGAAAACCAGAGCTGGCACTTGAGTCGCGGCCAGTTCAACCTCAATGGTCAGCAGCATCAATTGCTGCTGCTCAAGCAGATGACCCGTGAGCTCAACCGCCAGGAGGTGGCGGTGTGGAAGAAGGTGATTCGGGTAATCAGTCATGAGCTCAATAACTCGCTGGCGCCAATTGCCTCCATGGTCAACTCGGGTCGGCGCTTGACCACAGAGAACCGCGATCCCAAGCTGAGCCTGATCTTCGATACCATAGAAAATCGCACCAATCATCTGGGGCAATTTATCGAAGGTTATGCCCGTTTTGCCAAGCTGCCCAGCCCCAAAAAACAAGTTATTCCATGGGCCCGCTTGCTGCCTGAGTTGGCTGAGCATTACGCCTTTGTCTGCCACGAGCCCCCTACGCTGACTTTGCTGGCCGATGAGGTGCAGCTGGAGCAGGTGTTGCTGAATCTGCTCAAAAACGCCCATGAGTCCGGCTCAGCGCCTGAGGAGATTGAGCTGCAGATAGCCAGCCGCTCCGGTTGGCGTAGCGATGCTGCCGACCCGGTTGCCGGCGTTAGTATCTGCGTGATGGATCGCGGCAGTGGCATGTCAGCGGAGGTGTTGTCGCAGGCGCTGTTACCCTTCTACTCCACCAAGCCCCAGGGCAGTGGCCTGGGACTGGCGCTGTGCCGGGAGATAGCCGAGGCTCACGACGGTCGCCTCAGCCTGCAAAACCGTCAGGATGGTGGCTTGCTGGTTCAGCTGTGGTTACCGCAACAGTGAGTCATACTTTCGGGTGATTTTTAACGGATCTCGACTCAGCCGAAATAGCTATTTTTCAGGTAAATATGTCGCTGGCGGGTGACTCGGTTCCGGCGCTGCTGTTAATGTAATGCTCTTGTTAAAGGAATGGCCTTTTCAGGCAACAAAGGGAATTTTCGGGGACAATGCCGCACTCTGTCTTGTTATTCATGCGCTGTATCTTGTGCTTACTGATGCTGACACTTGCGCCTGCTCCGGCGTTGGCCGCAGCCGAGGCGGATGACATAGAGATCAGTGGCCTGGTCATAGACAGAACCCTGACCCGCTTTGGCAAGGATTTTGGTTTTTACTACTCGGGGTATTGGCGGGATCTGCCCTTTACCCAGGGATTCAATGTCACCCTTTACGAAACGGTTTTCCCTCAGGCCGGCACCTTGCTGACACTGGAGGTTAACGGTACCCGTATTTACCAAACCCATTTTGGCCGCAGAGCCAGTCCCATCAAGGAGCGGGCCGAACAGGCGATTCTCTTGACCATAGATTATATCGCCTCGGTCAGAGCCCAATCCATGACAGGGGAATTGGGATCCCATTGGGATGGAATTTAGGAAGCAAGCACAATGACACTCAGGATGTTAATCGCGGCCGGCGCCTTGCTGGCTTTTTCGGGGCAGGCCACCGAACTGGTCTATACCCCAATCAACCCCAGTTTTGGCGGTAACCCTCTCAACGGTTCGTTTCTGCTGAGCAAGGCCCAGGCCCAAAATGACAATCAGGCCGCCGGCAATGAAAAGGACTTTGTTACCCGCTTCAAGGAGTCACTGGAGCGTAACATTATTAACTCTATCACCCGTGGTGTGGCCGACGGTGATATCACAGATGGCGTTTATGATACGGGTGACTACCGCGTCGAAGTGGCTTCTACCGGCAGCGGTGTGATGTTGACCATTACCAACCTGCTTTCCGGCGAAGTCACAGTGATAGAGATGCCTATTTATGGAGGTAATCCATGAGGTGGCTGGCATTGGTTTCACTGTTACTGCTGGGGGGCTGTAGCCTGGTTCCCAAGCCTGATTTGAATATCAATGAGGCCCAGGTAAATCCCTTGAGTGAAACCATGAAGGCGCTGCAGTCGCGTCCCGGCCCGCGTTTCCCTATCCCGGTTGCGGTTTACTCTTTCCGGGATCAGACCGGGCAATATAAGCCCCAGGCCAATGTCAGTTCCTTCTCGACCGCAGTGACCCAGGGTGCCACTTCCATGTTGGTGCAGACTCTGCTGGACTCCAGGTGGTTTACCCCTGTGGAGCGGGAGGGGCTGCAGAACCTGCTGACCGAGCGCAAGATCTCAGGTAAGCAGCAGGGGCGCAATAATGAAGTACCGACCCTGACCAATGCCAGGCTGCTTCTGGAAGGTGGGATCATCAGCTATGAAACCAACGTGGAAACCGGCGGCAGTGGCGTGGAGTACTACGGCATAGGCGCCTCCGAGCTGTACCGGGAAGATCAGGTGACCATATATCTGAGGGCGGTGGATGTGCATACAGGTAAGGTGCTGATGTCGGTCAATACCACCAAGCGGGTGTTCTCTCAGGAGATGCGTGCCGGCCTGTTTCGTTACACCAGTTTGAACCGCCTGGCCGAGGCCGAAGTGGGCTTTACCACCAATGAGCCGGTACAGTTTTGTGTGTTGCAGGCGATAGAACTGGCGGTCTCCGAGCTTATCGATAAGGGGAGCCGCATGGGTTACTGGAGCGCCGAGGCTTCGGGCGACGACAACAGCCTGAGTCAGGGATAAACAGCTTGAGCGAGAGAGCAACAGCTTGAGCGATAGGTCAACCGCAGTTTGTTGATTTTCAAAAAAGAAGGGCCCGCAATTGCGGGCCCTTTGTTTGACTAACTCCAGGGCGTTCATTTCAGCTGGCTCATTTCAGGAGGCCGATTTCAAGAGCCAGGCTTGCGGCTGCCCTTGGGTTTTGACTCTAAATGGCTAGGCTGCCACACCGCGCCAGAACAGGCGAAAGCTGGCGTCTCTGGCCTCTCGGGTGGCCTTCTGAGGCTGGTTGCAGAAGAAGCGTGCCGCCGCCAGGAACTGGCTGTGGCAAGCTTCCAGCAACAGTTCTCTGGGTAAATCTGCCAGAACCCCTTGGTTGATGCCTTGCTCCAACAGTTCAGCGATAAAGCCGAGAATGCCATGCATCGCCTGCTGCCGGACCGCTTCACTGACACTGGGCGACATGGCGTATTGCACAAAGAAACTCAGCTTCAGAGGCTGCGCCAGCGCCCAATCGAGCCCGGCCTGCCATAGCATTTCTGCCCGCTGCGGCAATTCAGTGATGCTTGCCGGCGTCTTTGGCAAACTTGCTGAAATGGCGTTGGCAAACTCTGTCTTGATAGCCAGAAACAGCTGATCCATCAGGGTTTCTTTACTGCTAAAGTGATGGAACAGGGTGCCTGTGGCCACGCCGGCGTGGCGGGCTATGCTGGCGGTCGAGGTGGCATAGAAACCTTGCTCGACAAACAGTTGCAATGCGCTGCCCAGGATCTGTTGCTTCTTGTCCTGTTTGCTGCTTATTGCCCGGGCAGCTTCGCTGCTGCGCTTCATCTGAGAAACACCTTAAGCAGCATCTTCTGGATCCCCTTGCCGTAGGGAGGATGCACCAGTTTGCCGGTATTGAATCGCCCCCGGGACAGCACAGTGCGGGCGTGACTGAAGGTGCGAAACCCTTCCTGGCCGTGGTAGTGTCCCATGCCGGACGGACCTATGCCTCCGAAGGGGGCATCATCGGCGGCTACATGAAACACGGTTTCATTGATACAGACGCCGCCTGAGTGGGTTTGGGACAATACCTTTTGCTGCACTTCTTTATCGAAACTCATCAGATACAAGGCCAAAGGTCTGGGGCGCGCCTTGATATAGTCGAGCGCCTGCCCCAGCTCTTGATAACTGACCAAGGGCAGTAAAGGGCCGAAGATCTCTTCCTGCATCAGTTTCATATCATCGCTGACCTTGGTCAGCAACAAGGTGGGCCATTTGCGCTGTTTGGCGCTGGGCAGTTTGCTGAGTGGTTGCTCGCGGTCGGCGGCAAATACCTGTGCCCCTTTGGCGGTGGCATCTTCCAGGAGGGCGACCAGCCTGGCGGCCTGACGTTCGTTGAGTATCTGGCCATAGTCCGGGGTGTTGTCAAAGTCGGGATAAAACTGCTGGAAGCGGCGCCGATAGGCGCTAATAAACTCAGCCTCTTTGCCACTGGGGCAGAGAATATAGTCGGGGGCGACACAAATTTGCCCGGCGTTGAGACACTTGCCGTAGATGAGGCGCTCTACCGCCGTCTCCATGGGCATGTCCCGGGCGATTAACACAGGGGACTTGCCTCCCAGCTCCAGGGTGACAGGGGTGAGATTATCGGCCGCCGCGCGCATTACATGGCGTCCTACCTGAGTCGAGCCGGTAAACAGCAGATGATCGAAGGGCAGGGCGGAGAAACTGGCGGCAATCTCGGCTTCCCCTTCAATCACACAGACCTCGGAGCCATCGAAGACTTCGGCCAGCAGGGAGCGCAGGGCGGCATTGGTGTGGGGAGTAAATTCAGACAACTTCAACATGGCGCGGTTACCGGCGGCAATCACTGTTGCCAGCGGACTCAAGGACAACATGATAGGAAAGTTCCACGGCACTATAATACCCACCACGCCTTTGGGTTGATACTCCACCCTGACGCTGGCCGGTGCCAGCAATAATCCGGCATGGCGGCGACTGGGTTTCATCCAGCCTTTGAGATGCCTGAGGCTGTAGTTGATCTGGGTAACGACCGGCAGTATGTCGGAGATCAGGCTATCGTCGGTCGATCTGTGGCCATAGTCGCGACTGAGTGCATCCGTGAGGGCTTGCTGGTGTTTCAACAAGGCTTGTTTTAACGCCTTGAGCTTGGCCTTGCGCTCGCCAAGGCTTGGCATGGGGGCGGCATTGAAAGCCTGGCGCTGCACGGTGAATTTTTGCAGTAATTGCTGATTTTCCACTGTGAGCGGCTCTGGGTTAACAAGCGACATTTTGCCTCCTTCGGCAACCATTAAGCTGCTTTTAAAATAACCGACTGATTAGTCGGTCTGATGTTAGTTCAGTCTGCGCCTATTGGCAATAACCGGGCTATATTTGATATGGATCACAGAATGCGTTACGGTCGCCAACTAGACTGAAATCGAATAGATGGGGCTTTGTTTTTGAAATCGTTGACATAAGGAATTGATGATGAGCTTGAACATGCATGGTATTTCAATCGGAATTGAGCGTTATGGTGATGACGATTTCTTTGTCACCATGAAAGCCGTGGGAAAACTGACCCACGAAGACTATGAATATATGGTGCCTATGCTGGAATCGGCGATATCCGGTGTGAAGGATCCGGATATTTACGCCCTGCTGGATGTTACCGAAATGGATGGCTGGGAAGCCAGAGCCATGTGGGACGATCTCAAGCTGGGGATCAAGCATGGGCGCCATTTCGAGAAGATTGCCATCATAGGCAATACCAGTTTGCAGGAATGGATGACCAAGATGGCCGACTGGTTCACTCCCTTAGATGTGAAGTTCTTTGTCGACCGTCTCGATGCCATCGACTGGCTGAAAGACTAAACCGTCTTGCCATGAAATGCCCGCGACCTGTGAGGAGGCGCGGGCGTTTTTTATTGCCATTCCAACAGGGCTTTGAGCTGCTCGCTGCGCTCTTGAGTCAAGAGTGCCTGCCACTCCTGCTCAGTGGTAGAGCCTTCAAGTGCGGCAAATAGGCGCGCATTGCTGTCGCGGTATTTAAGCCACAACCGCTGCACCGCGCGAAGGTCTTCTTTGGTCACTTCAAACATATAAAGCTCGGGATCATCTGCCGGGCGCAGTTTCTTCATCAAGGCGCGGTACACCTGGTTGAGCGCTTTGTCGGCGCTGGCAAAGTCAGGGAAAGTGTTCACCACTTGCTCTTCGTTACTGAGCATTTCCAAACGTGCCAGATAGTTTTGCCGCTGCTCGCTCTGGGAGCCGATAATAAAGGCGCTGCGACCGCTGCCGCCATGACCTTCCTCCCTTGAGGTTTTCGCTTGCAACCACAGCTCGAACGCACGGTTGGCCGACTCAAGTAATTTAAGCGGCGCTAATCCCAGGCGTTGTTTGATATTTTGGTTGATCTCTTCTTGTTTGGCGAGGCGTTGCTGCTCCAGCCGCTGCTCTTCCCGTGAGGCACAAAAGCCCATTCCCATGCCGCTGGTAATCGCGCTGCAGAGATCAAATTCAGTGGTCTGTTTGGCACCGGGGTCGAGTTTGAGCCTGTCTTTGACGGCGATATCCAGCTCGGCCGGTACCTCGGCGCCATAGCAGATGAGCTGCAGTACCTGGCGGTCATAATTGTTGCCATCTTGCAGTTTGGAGAGATTCTCGGCCTGTTGCCACAAACGATAGCTATAGCCTTCCTCTAAGGGCGCGCTCAGAGCCTTAAGCCGGTTGAAATCGGGCTTGTCGGCATAGATGCAGGCATCCAGCGTGGTTTGATAGTCGAAGCTAAAGTCCGGGTGGTGAATTCGATACTGTTTTAACACCTCGGCCAGCCTGACAGGATCGGCACTGTTTGTTGAGCCGCCGCGGGTCAGCAGGCGCTCTGTCAGGTAATAGAAGGCCTTGGGGTGACCGGCCCTTGCAGCCTGGCTTAAATGGGCTATGTCTTCGGCCAAAGGTAAGGAATAACTGTAGCTCAGCATGAAGTGGGCTTCGCTGCTGCCAAGGGCCGCGGCTCGTTCAAAGAGCGGCTTGGCCTGTTGGCTCTGTCCGGCTTGTTGCAGCGCCTTGGCTTCTTCTACCAGACTGGCGGCATCCTCGGCGTAAACCGGGGTAAAAATAATCACCAATAGGCTTACGGTTGTGGCTAAATGGAGTAAAGTATTCATAGGGTGCTTAAAAGTTTTGCAATATAACTTGTTGATATTATTCGGCAGGTATCTCATTAGTCGATACCCGTCGTGTCAAGGAGGTCGCTATGCGTAACAAAGATATCCTCTGGCCCACTGATTTCAGTGATACAGCCGCCAACGCATTGAGATATGCTATTGAAATGGCTAATCTTTACCATGTAGGACTGCGAATTTTGCACGTGGTGGATCAACCTTTCGGTGATGAAAACTATCAGCTGTTGATCATCACTCCGGAAGAACTGGCACAAACCATGGAGAAGGCCGCCGCCGAGAAGATGCATGAGTTGCTGGCCAAGCTGAAAAGCCCGCTGAAGATTGAAACTGTGATTCGCCGTGGTGACGCAGTTGATGAGATCCTGGCGGAAGCCGAGTCTGCCGATGTCGGTATGATAGTGATTGCCAGCCATGGTCGCAGTGGTCTGGCCCATTTCCTCAGCACCAATGTGGCCGAGGCCGTGGCCAACAAGGCAAGCTGTCCCGTGCTGGTGGTGAAGTAGCAAGTCGATGCCGCTTGAATGAGCACTAGAACGAGGAGCCGGGCTGCTCTAGAAAGGTCAGCTCCTCGGCGGTCGACTCTCGTCCCAATATGGCATTGCGATGGGGATAGCGGCCAAACCTGTCGATAATCGCCTTGTGTCTCAATTCAAAGTCATAGTTGTCCTTGGTCTGTTCCGAGGTGAATAGTTCCAGGGCTTTTTGATGGATAAGCGCCGACTCGCTGTGCATAAAGGGCATATAGAGGAATGCCAGCATAGGGGCTTGCAGCTGTTTGTCGGCGCCTATGCTGATAGCCTCCTGCGCCAGAGCCAGTGCCATGGGATCGGCACTGAAGGCATCGGGAGTGTCGCGGTGAATGTTGCGCGAGAACTGATCCAGCAGCAAAATTTCCGCCAGGCGCCCTTGTGGCGTTTGCCGCCAATGCCACAACTCGCCCTGACGGGCCGCATTGAGCAAGGCGCCGAAACGACGCTCAATTGTTTGGTCAAACTCAGGATCCTTGACCCACCAGGCCTTGGGGTTTATCTCTTCAAACCAAAAATGGATTATCTGTTGTGGCTTGTACTCGGAGACGATTTGAGCTGACATGACAATTCCTTCTATTGACCTGAGATTAAATCCAGTTGCTGTGATCATGGGCGATAAGCCCAAGGGTTTGCGCCGCGATATCCTGCGCCTTGGCCAGCGGGATCGCAGGTAGCGTCAGTTCACCGCTGGCCAGCCCCAGTTTGAGGCTGGCGAGGCCTCGGCGTTTTTGTCCCCGGCTTTGGATCAGCTGCAGATGTTGCACCTTGTTCAGCGACACCAATAGCCAACTGTGGCTTAGGATCCCTTTGTGGATCCAGAGATCGTTTTCAATCCGCCAAAATCCCCATTGACGATAGCGTAGGTAAAGCGCCGGGACAGCCATTACTCCTGCCAGTAATAGTAGCCAAACTTCTGTCGTCAGACCCCAAAACGCCCATGTCAACGATGCGGGAGTTAAGCACCACAGCGCCCTATAGTAAAACCAGCTCGGGTGAATGGGGTGCCAACGATTGGGAATACGGTCGGCCTTGCTGCTTCTTTGGTTGAGCCTTTTCAGCAGGCGATGCACTTCGCCGCTACCGAGAGATGGCACCAACATGTGATTGCTGTTGCCCCCTTCCACTTCATTGCCTTTTACCTGCTTGAAGCTCAAAGTCCAGCGTTTCAGCCAGCGGGCCAGCAATGGCTGCTGCAAACTGATGAGTTGAATCCTGTGCTGCTTGAGTATGTCTTGCTGGTGGGACAGCAGACCGCCGCTACGCTGTAATGTTTCCTGCTCCTGGGTCAGGCGATAGGGGGCATATTTCAGCAGCGCCGCGACTATTGAGATCAAGGAAAACAGCAGATAGCCAAGGAGCAGAAGGCCGACAAGGAACCCCAGCTCCAGCAGCAGGTTGCCGCTTACCTGCTGCTGATGCCAGTCGAAGACTTGTGTCAGCCCGAGCTCCATCAGTTGACTGCCTTCGAGCTGGCTGAGCACCGGACCTGCGATGACGGCAAACCAAACAAAATTATTCTGATACAGACCAAAGAGCGCCAGCTCGGCCAGGGACTTCTTCACCAGTAAGCGGGAGTTTGGCGGTGCAGAGGTGGCGGCGCTTTGGTCTGTGTCGGCCTGTTTCATCAATTGCCGCCTCAGTGACTCGGCCTGAACTTGGGTGACTGCGCTTAAGCAGGCTTCATCCTTGGCTGAACCCGCAGTTTCCACTATCAAGTTACCCAGTCGCAACGGCTTAAAGTAAAAAGGCTGTTCCAGACGCACATTTTGAATTCTATCTACCGGCAGTTCGACTTTGCGCCTGAACAGGGCGCCGCTGTGGACCTCGAGTTGCCCTCGAGTCAAGCGATAACGGAATTTACGCCAGCTCAACAGCCCATGGGCAAAAATGATTACCAGGGTCAATACCAGCGCCAGTGGCAGCCAAACGGAGTCAAATCCCTGCTGCCAGCCGGTATAGAGGATAGGCACCAGGGCATAGCCGTTGCTGAGGAAGTGCTTCAGGCTGGAGAGGCTGAAACTGATGATTGCCCAAGGCGAGAGCGAGTGCCAGTCGGCTTGCTGCACCTGGTTCAATTCGGCGTCTCCATTGAGGTGCCACTGACATTTTTACTCGCCAGAGACAGCAGATGTTGGCGCAGCGCTTCGGCTACTTCATTCTCCAGCCCGGGCAGACTGACCTCGGCCGCCGAACTGCCGGCACTGTAGCAGCGCAAACTTGTCAGTCCGAAATGGCGCTGCAATGGTCCCTGAGACAGGCTCACATGTTGCAGCCTGCTGGCCGGCATGGCGGTATGGCTCTGCCACCAAAGCCCTTCACGTAGCAAAATGCCGTATTCACAAACGCCATAACCCATGGCTCCGGCTTGTTTTTGATTGAGCCAGATCTTGAATCCCAAAAGCAGCAGTGCCAGCGTGACCGAGATGATGACTTCAAGACCACTCAGCTTGGCGCTGAGCAGTAAAGCAGGCACTAGCAGCAGTATGATCAGTGCCATCAGCAGCAGGTTTTGCCACAGCAATTGTTGGCGGTAGCGGGGAGACAAAGGGGTTAAGGGTTGGCTGTCAAAGCCTAACCACTGTTGCTGTGGCAGGGGCGAGTGGGGCGAGCGGATATCCATGTGCTTTGAGTCCTTGGGGCATTGACCTGACTATAGCAATAGAGAGTTTGTCGCTTCAAGCAGCCAGCTCGGATGGCAGAGACTTGATGCAGTTCCAGATCCTGAGCGATTGCACTTGTGTTAACAACTGGATATCAAGTAGTTTGGTTGCAAGACTTTGTTGCCTGTGTGGTGCTCGTTTTCTCAAACGCGCCGCTACTGGCTGTAAACCATCAGGACGATGAGTATGTTCCAAGCCGATAAGGTATCCAAACAGCAAACCGCCTTTTTACGTAAGCTCTATCTGGCCCACCTGATAGACGATAGCCAACATAATCTGTTGTCCTTACAGAAGGAAACCGGCATGCCGCGCCGCACCTTGCAAGATGCCATTGCCGCCTTCGGCGATATAGGTATTCAGGTGGACTTTATCCAGGATGGCCGCAGGAATAACTCAGGGCACTACCACATCCGCACCTGGGGGCCGATTAACAGCGCCTGGGTCGGTACTCACCTGGAGCAGATACGCACCTTGTTGTTTAGCGACATCTGAGCTTCTCTGTTGCCATTAACCGTCAGGAAGTTCGCGGATTATCGTATCTTAAATCATGCCGCAACTTGTTCGTGTGTGGCTGAACTCACTGTGAGGAAGCTATCTTTATAACCTTATCAGTTCTCCAGGCCAGCATTAAGTAATTGATAAGTCTATATAAAAACAAACCAAATCCAGCTTAAAATCAGCAGTATCCAAGGTAACAAGAGTTGCCATTTGGGGATGTGGCTTGAAGGCATTTCGCTTGCCTCTACACAGTCATCTTCGTCGTGCTGGAGTTTCTTTTTCTGCCTAAGCTCTTGCTTGCGTGCCTTGTCTCTTTCTCTGGCCTTGGCCTTTTGTTGCTTCTTGTATTCGGCAATGCCTTTCTCTATGCCCTGGGCAATGAGGCGGGTTTGCTCCTTGGTCTGCCCCGCCTTTTGAGTGGCTTTGGCCATACGCATGGCTTCGGTTTGGGTTTCGTTGGAAATCGCTGGCTTCTTGTTCATCTCTGATGGGGTTGATGACTGACCCAAGGATTATACCTGCCTGCTTGGAGTTCTGACCACAGACGGCTTCACATCAAAGGTGTTTGTTGGTGCTGAATTTGTTCTGGGTCATCTTATGGCAGGGTTCATACTGCATGGGCTTTGATAGCTTCAAAAATAGAGTCTCTGTCCCTGCGCGTCGGCGAAGGTGCCAGGTTCATAGTGCCAGACCCTGGAAATCAGTCCAGGCGTCAAAGCCTGTTGGGGCGGCCCCTGTACCAGGAGTTTACCTTTGTCCATAACCAGCAATTGATCAGCATAGTGACTGGCCTGGTTGAGGTCGTGCAGCACGGCCAATACAGTGTAGCCCTGCTCATGTGCCAGCTCTCTGGCGAGCCGCAGTACTCTGTGTTGCTGGGCCAAATCCAGTGCCGAGGTGGGTTCATCCAGCAAGAGTACAGGCGAGTGCTCGGCCTGGGCCAATTGAGTCAAAACCCTGGCCAACTGAACCCGCTGGCGTTCACCGCCGGACAGTGCCGGATAGTTGCGCTCACTCAGATGAGCCAGGTCCAGACGCCAGAGTTGCTGCTCAACCAGTTGGGCGGCATCTCTGGCACTGAGACTGAGAGGATACAGGCCCATGGCTACCACTTCACGAACGCTGAAGGGAAAGCTGAGACTCGAGTGTTGCGGCAACATGGCCAGATGCCTGGCCAAGGCTTGCTTCGGCCACTGCCCAAGAGGCGAGCCGTGAAGGCTTATCCGCCCGGCATCGGCCTTGAGCTCCTGGGTCAACAGCCTTAGCAGACTGGACTTGCCGGCGCCATTGGGCCCCAGCAGAGCGTAAAATTGGCCGCTTTGCAGTCGGCAACTGACATCGGTCAGCAAGGGCTTGTTGTCGACTCTGGCATGGAGATGTTTGAGCTCCAGTACTTGCTCAGTAACTGCGGTGGACTCAAATGGCATGGCTGTCTGTGCGGCAGTTGTCGTGGTCACGGATTCAAGTGAAGGCATGGAGTACCTCAATAAAGCTTACGTCGCTGACTCAGCAGCAAATAGAGGAAGAAGGGAGCGCCGAGCAGAGCCGTCATCAGGCCGACAGGGATCTCCGCCGGTGACATCAAGGTACGGGCCCCTGAGTCGGCCAATGCCAGTAGCACGGCGCCGAGAATGGCACTCAGCGGCAGCAGTTGGCGATGATCCGGCCCCTTGAGCAGTCGCACCAGATGCGGTACCACCAGTCCGATAAAACCTATGATGCCGGTGGCCGCCACGGCAACACCAACGCCCAAAGAACAGAGCAAGATCAACTTCAGCTTGAGCCTGTCTACCTCTATGCCCAGATGACGCGCCTCGGATTCGCCCAGCAATAGGGCGTTGAGCGCCAATGCCTGTTTGTTGAACTGCCAACTCACCAAGGCCAGTACCGGCAGACAGATAAAAACGGATTGCCAACTGGCACCGGCGATGGCCCCCAACTGCCACAGGCTAAGATCCCGCAGTGCCATGTCGTTGGCAAGGAAAGTCAGCATGCCAATTCCGGCACCGGCCAGGGCGGTAATAGCCACCCCGGCCAGCAAGAGTAACACCACTGAGGTGCTGCCACCTGAAGTGGCGAGCCGGTAAACCAGTAAACTGGTTGCCAGACCGCAGAGAAAAGCACCAAGGGGGACGGCATAGCTGCCAAGATGCGGCAGCAGCACTATACAGATGGCGGCTCCCAGCGCCGCGCCCGAGGACACACCTATGATGCCTGGGTCAGCCAGAGGGTTACGAAACAGGCCTTGCATTACGGCGCCGCACTGTGCTAACAGGGCGCCGACAATCAGTGCCAGCAAGGTTCTCGGTAGACGGACATTTTGCACTATCAGGGCATTGGCTTCCTGCCCGGCGGCGACTGAGCCAAGCAGGGAGTCGATTATATCGCTCAAGCCTATGGTCACAGGTCCGGTTGCTATCGAGAGCAACGCGGAAAACAGCAGCAGGCTGGCGAGTCCTGGCCAGAGCCAGGGGTGACGGTGGGTGGGCAGCACGGCAGCCATGATTATTGCTCCAGCAGTTCCTGATTCAGGGACTCGGCCGCTTCAATGGCGGAGATACCCAATCCCCCGAGTAATGCCTGAGGTTGAAGATCCCGGATCAAACCGGCTTTTCCGGCCGGAGTATGGGCCAGTAGCGGCATGCTCTTTAGTAGCTTACCGGCTTGAGGCTCGGGTTGCTCGCTGGCGCTTGAGAGTAAAATCAGCTCAGGCTTGAGCGCCAGAATGCCTTCCTGAGACAGGCTGCGGTAGCCGCTGAAGTCGGCGGCGTTGGTGGCACCGGCCAGCTGGATAATGATATCGGCGGCCGTATCGGCGCCGCCGACTCTGGCGGGACGCTCTGACTGCAGCAACATAAACATGACTTTGGGAGGATGTTTGAATTTGGCCGCAGATTGCGCCAGCTGCTGTAACCTGCCACCCAGGGTATCGGCCAGTTCGGTGGCGGCTTTCTCCTTATTCAGGGCCTTCCCCAGAGTGAGAATATTTTGCTGCAGTTGCTCGGCGGTATCGGCCGCCTCCAGGGTAATAACCGGCACACCGGCCTGTTTTACCAGATCTATACTGCTGGTAGGTCCCATCACAGAGGTGCCAATCAGGAGATCCGGTTTTTGCGCCAATATGCCCTCGGCTGACAGCATTCTGTGGTAGCCGAGTCTTGGCAGTTTCAGCGTCTTTGGCAGAGCGCTGCTGGCGTCGACAGCCACCAGTTGTGGGGCGGCATCCAATGCCAGCACCAATTCAGTGACACCGGCACCGGCACTGATCACTCGCTTGGGGGGCTCTTCAGCGGCAAAAAGCGGCATGGCGAGCAGGCCACAGAGAAAGATAAGAGAATTTTTCATTCTAGCTCCAAAATAATTCAGGGACTCATCGCCACAGACTTGTGTCTGAGGTTTCATCAGGTGTTTAGGGTTCCATCAGAACCCGGGTCTGGCTGATCTCCAGCCGTTGCAGCAGACTCAGCAGTTGCATCAGCGGCTGGACTCTTGCCTCCTTGTCGGCGGCCACGATTAAGGTCAGCTCGGGATCGTCGGCCAGCGCTTGAGTCAGGGCCTGCTCGAACGCGTCGAACCGGGCAAATTTTTGTTCATTGAGTGCCCAGAACGGCGCCTGGGGTAACACGCTGACCGTCAATTGAGTCTGCGCTTGTGGGCTCAAAGTGCTGGCGCTGTTATCCGGCACTTCAATCGGCAGGCTCAATAACCTGGGGTTGGCTGTGAGCAGTAAAAACACCAACACAATGAAGATGATGTCTATCAAGGGGGTTAGATCCAGGCCGCTATCCAGGCCATGTTCTTCCTTAATTTCAATCATGACAGCGGCTCCGGATGGCGCCGCTTGCCGTTGACACCGGTGAGCTTGGTCAGGTTGAAGGCGGCGTAATCATTGTCTTCGCCCTGCAGCGGAACCCCTTCCAACCAAAGGTTGAGATGATTCAGTACATGGGCGCAGGAGGCCACTGAACGCTCGGCCCAGAGTCCGAACAGCTGCGCTCCCAATAACGCGGGTACAGCGATCAACAAGCCGGCGGCTGTGGTGTACATGGCTAATCCCAAGCCCGAGGCCAACAAGGCCGGAGTGATACTGTCACTCTGATTGGCGCCAATATCGTTGAACATCTCCACTAGCCCCAGCACAGTGCCGAGTAAACCCAGAAGCGGGCTGATGGTACCTATGTATTGCAGCAACTTGAGTCCGGCGTGGAGTTTGCGCTTCTCCCTTGCCAGCCAAAGTGACAACAACTCTTCCCGCAGCGCCTTGGGTTGTGCGGCCTGCCTCAGCAAATGGCGGGCACCGCAGGAAATCAGTCCCCGGTTATCTTTCAGGCGTTCAAGCAGGCTGTCACTGCTTTCATCCAGTGTGCCGTTGCGTAATTCGCCGAGCCAGGATTGGCGTCTGAACAGGCTGGGCAACAAGATGGCAAAGCGCTCCAGGAATATCATCAGGGTCAGAAAGGCGCAGATGAGCAAAGGCCAGGTAAGAGCGCCTAGTTGCTGGTGCAGGCTTTGGTACAAATTTAATTCCATCGTGTCTCCAACTGTTAATTAAGGGCGAAGCGAACCGGCACCCTGACTTTGAAACGGGCCGCTGAAGCTTGGGAAGGAATGCTGAACTGCCAGTGGCGTACGGCGGCCAATGCCGCTTCATCCAAAATGGCATAGCCTGAGCTGCTGACGAGCAAGGCGTATTGGGTTCTGCCCTGATGATCAAAGAAGATGTCTACCAGAGCCGTGCCTTCAAAGCCCCGCTTGCGGGCGAGTTTGGGGTAGCTCGGCGGCGTCGGCGGGCTGGCAAATACAGGCTCAGCCAGCTCTACTGTGTGATTCAGCCCTGAGGTGGCGGCAGTTTGAACCTGTGACGAAGGAATAGCCGGCTTTTCCTCATGGGACACAGGCTCTTCTCGCGGAGTCGATGGGGCGTGTTTCGGTTCAGATTTCTCTGCTATCTCACGCGGCTTTTCCTGAGTCGGTTGTGGCTTGCTCATCTTTGAAGCTTGTTTCTGACTCGCTTTGAGCGGCCTGGTTTTGAGCAGCTTTGACTTTGGCGGCTCAGGTTTCGCCACATTCTGTTTCAGCGGTTCTTGATGTTGAGGGGCTTTATGTTCAGCTTCTTTATGCTTAGCGGATGGGGCGTTTGCCGCAGGGTGGCTTTCGGCGTTAGCAGCCTGGTTTTGAGTCTGTACTGAGGCAGTTTGGGACGCTGCAGCAGGGGCTGCGCTGAAACTCAGTTGCAAACCGCCCTTGGTGGGCATTACCAAAGGATCTGGGGTGGCTGTCTGAGAGGCCAATACGGCACTCTGAAGTGACAATGCCATGAGCGCAAAACCACAATAACGCTTGGGGGTCACGCCGTTACTCCTGTTTACAACCGCTTGTTGCGGCGGGTGAATGTTCAAATTCAACTAAGCAAGGACCCGTAAGGCTCAATGCTATTCTGTCTTGGGTCGGCTCTGTCCCTGAGCCGCCACCATTCCATGGTTCCTGCCTTTACCGTCTGGCCAGTTTTTACCGTTTGGCTGGCACCGCATTTCGTACCGAAAAATGGCTTGGCTTCCCGAGTAACTTCCCTTTCTTCAGATTAAAATATATTAGAGTAAATAATATTGCAAATGATAATAATTACTATTTGATCATCTTCTAAAGTTAAGCTAGAGTGCCGCCTTAAGTGGTGTTGTCCCGGGCTTGCTGTTTGCCCTTGGGCTCAATTTATTTTCAGTAATGCCACTCCCATGAGAAAGGCTGGAGATACAGCCTGATAATCTGTTTGAGGATTAAGATGATGAATAGAAAACCGCTGGTTATGGCTATTACTCTGGCATTGGGAACCCCCCTCCTGAGTCTGGCCGCTGTTGCCGAGCAGGTGAAAACAGCTGAATTTGATGAAGTGCTGGTAAGTGCTACCCGCATTCAGGAGAAAGTCTCTGAATCCAGCCGCAGTGCTGCGGTTGTCGGTGAAGAGCAGTTGGCCGAGAAGCAAGGCAACTCGGTGGCCGAAGTGCTCAAGACGGAAGCCAACATCAATATCGCCAATGGCCCCAGGGCATCTGCCCAGCAGGTAGAAATTCGTGGTCTCAGTGGCCAGAGGGTATTGCAGACCATAGATGGTGCCAGGCAAAACGCCAGTGCCGGCCACAGAGGCACCTTCTTTATGGACCCTGAGCTGCTCAGTTCTGTTGAGGTGGTACGTGGCCCGGCTTCCAGCCTTTGGGGCAGTGGCGCCATAGGCGGTGTGGTATCGCAAAACACCAAGTCGGCCAGAGAGATGCTCGACGAAGGCCAGAGCTTTGGTGGCTATCTCAAGCAGGGCTATGAAACCAATGGCCAGCGCAGCAAGAGCAGCGGTGCCATTTATGGAGCCAAGGGCAGTATCGACTGGTTGTTGAACGGCAGCTACAGCGACGGCGACAACATCAAGGCCGGTAATGACAATACCCTGGAAAACAGCGCCAGCCGTAGCCGCAGCGGCTTGGCCAAGTTCGGTTGGCAGTTGGATGAGGCGCAAAGGTTGCAACTTTCCGGCAGGATCAATGAGATTTTTGAAGCCGTGCCCAGTAATCCGGCCACAGGTGTCAGCAACAGTGTGCCTCTGGTGCGCCGTGACAGCAAAGATTCCAACCTGACCCTGGACTACAGCCTGGCACCAAGGGGCAACGCCCTGCTGGATCTGGATGCCAAGTTCTATTGGAACAAGACGGATTATGATGAGAATCGCCTGACCAAGGGCCAGTTCGACACCACAGAATATGAAACCCTGGGGTTCAGTATTGCCAATCGCAGTCAATGGCAGGGGCTCAAATTAACTTATGGTCTGGACGGCTACCGCGACCAGATAGAAACCTTCCGTGATGACAGCGGCCAGAGCGGTCAGCGTCCCGGCAACATAGATGGTGAGTCTCGGGTGTGGGGCGCTTTCGTTGCCGCCAATATCGCCCTGGGGGAAAACTGGTCATTGGATCCGGCGCTGCGTTACGACAGCTTTGAAAACGAAAGCAATAACCTGGGCCATTCCAGTGATGACGATGCCTTGTCTCCCTCGTTGGCACTGGTGTGGAAGACTGCGCCTTGGCTGACACTCAGCGCCCGTTACGATGAAGCCTTCCGCGCGCCATCAGTGGAGGAGATGTACTCCAGCGGTACTCATTACTGTATTCCTCCCATCCCTAACTTTTTGCCCAACGGCCTGTGCAATACCTTTGAGGTCAATGAAAACCTCAAGGCTGAAAAGGCCAAGAACAAAGAATTGAAGGCCGATATGCGCTTTGCCGAGCTGGCGGGCAACGATGAACTGGCGCTGAGCCTGAGTGTATTCAGAAACGATGTCGATGACTTTATCGAGCAGCGGGTGACCAATCCACTGCACGGCATTCCCAGACTTGAGCAGAACACCCGCTGGGATAACGTCGACAAGGCCAGACTGACTGGCTTTGAACTGACAGGAAAGTATCGCATCAATCAGACCCGCTTATCGCTTAGCTATGGTCAGACTGAAGGTAAAGACAGGCATGACGGGGGCTATCTGGCCAATATTCCGGCCAACAAGCTGGTGCTCGACTTGTCGCAGGGGATCATGGCGGGCGATATGAAGCTGGGAACCCGGGTCAGCTATAACGCCAGTCAAGACAGGGTGCCTAAAGATAACCCGGTTAACCGCTACCAGGACTACACCCTATGGGATGTGTATCTGGCTTGGGAGCCTGCCATGGGGACCTTCGAAGGGTTGCGGGTCGACTTTGCCATTGAAAACATTGGCGATGAAGAGTACATCCAAGCCTGGCAAACCCTGATGGATCAAGGGCGCAACTTCAAGCTCTCGGCCCGTTACCGTTTCTGATGGAGCAACAGATGCAGATAAGCGATACAACAAGGGCGGCCGCTGGCCGCCTGCAGATAGCCGCCGCCATGCTGGAACACCCCGAGTGGTTGCCGGCCGATGCCGCCGCTAATCTGGGGATTTCAGAGCTTGAGGTGGTGCAGGCATTACCGGCCGAGCAGCAGCAATTCTTGCCGCTGGAGTGGCTGGAAGCCCTGCTGCAGGCACTGCCTGAGTGGGGTAAGTTGACCACCATAGTCACAGTTGCCGGGCAGATATTTGAATTCAAAGGCGACTTCCCCAAGGGAAAGACGGCTCATGGCTATTTTAACCTCTACAGCAAGGGAGATGGCCTGCATGGCCATCTGAAATTGGAGAATTTCAGTGCCATTGCCTTGATAAGTCGTCCATTTCGGGGCACTGAAAGTCATTCGATTAATTTCTTCGGCCCTGATGGCGCCATCGTTTTTAAGGTCTATTTGGGCCGGGATCAACAACGCAAGCTGCTGCCGCCACAGTTGGCACTGTTTGCCGACTGGCGTCACCGTGGTGAAGTGGCTGCCCAAAAGGGGGAAATATGACCAGTGAAAACCAACGCCTGCAGGAAAAACTGCTGCCGGAAATCGAAGAGTTCAAACAGGGGCGTACCACCTTGCAGTTGGCGACCCAGGATGCCAACGGGATCCCCAACGCCAGTTATGCGCCGTTCGCGCTGGCCGATGATGGTTTCTATATTCTGGTAAGCGATCTGGCGCGTCACGGTATCAACCTTAAACAGTCACCGCGGGTATCTGTGATGCTGGTGGAAGACGAAGCCGAGGCGCGCAGCGTGTTTGCCCGCCGCCGCCTGACCTTTGATGCCGCCGCCGAGCTGATAGCAAGAGACAGCCCGAGCTTTGCCAAAGGGGTACAGGTGTTGTCCGGGCGCTTCGGTGAGATGATAGATAACCTGGCGGCCTTGACCGATTTCAACTTGTTTAAGCTGGTGCCCGAGCGCGGTCTCTATGTCAAAGGCTTTGGCCAGGCGTTCAGTCTCAGCGGTGCCGAGTTGTTGGATGTCAACTGGATGCGTGATGGTCACCATGGAACGCCCAAGGCCGTACCTGCCTGAGCTGGACTCATCGGCGCTTTGGCGCCACAATCCTGATTAACAGTCATTGTCTGGATTTTCTCTTGTCTGCTCCTCAAACCTCTTCGGCTCGGATCCTGCCCTGGATCCTGAGCTTTCTTAAGCCTTATCGTTTGCGGGTTGCCCTGGCGCTGCTGTTTCTGCTGCTGGGGTCATTGGCCTGGCTGGCCCTGGGGCAAGGGGTTCGCTTGATAGTGGATGAGGGCTTTATGGCCGACAACTCGGGGCGCCTCAACGAAATTGTATTGCTTATTCTGGGGATCACCTTGGTCAGTGCTGTGGCCGTGTTCTGCCGCTTTTATCTGATGACCTGGCTCGGTGAGAAAGTCAGCAACGATATTCGCCGCTTGGTGTATCACAGGTTACTGGAACAAAGCCCGGTGTTTTTCGCCCGCTTGCGCACCGGGGAAATCATCTCCCGCTTTACCGCCGACAGTACTCTGTTGCAGACAGTTATCGGTTCTAGCCTGTCGATGGCGCTGCGATCTTCAGTGACCACTATGGGTGGCTTGGTGATGATGGCTTTTACCAGCATCAAGCTCACGGCCTTGGTGCTGCTGGCCGTGCCGCTGGTGTTGGTGCCTGTAGGTTTGCTCGGGCGGCGGGTACGCAAGCTTGCGCGCACCAGTCAGGACAGTGTCGCCGATCTCGGCGCCTATGTGGATGAAACCTTGCATGAGATCCACACGGTACAATCCTATGGTCACGAGGCTCGCGATCGCGATAATTTTGACGGCTACCTGGCGGCGGTGATGCGCGCAGCCAGTGGCCGCATCCGCTATCGCTCGGCACTGATCTCCTCTGTCATGTTGCTGACTATCGGTGCCATAGTGGCTGTGACCTGGGTGGGGGCCAGAGACGTAATGGCCGGTGTGGTCAGCGCCGGTGAGCTGTCGGCATTCATGTTTTACGCCATGATGGTGGCGGGCGCGGTGGCCACCATAAGCGAAGTGATAGGTGATATTCAGCGGGCCGCCGGTGCCAGCGAACGCTTGATGGAGCTGGCCGAGTCCAAGGCAACTATTGCCGAGCCGGCCAAGCCGCTGGCGCTGCCCAGTCCGCTCAAGGGGGAACTCAGAATAGAGCAGCTGAGTTTTGCCTATGATGAGGGCGCAACTGTGCTTGAGGATCTCAATATCCATATTCAGCCCGGTGAACGGGTGGCTTTGGTTGGGCCCAGCGGTGCCGGCAAGAGTACGTTGTTTCAGCTGCTGCAGCGTTTCTATCAGCCGAGTTGCGGCCGCATTCTGCTCGATGGTGTCGATATCGCTTCTGTATCATTGGCGAGCCTGAGGGCACAGTTTGCCCTGGTGCCCCAGGAGTCGGTGATCTTCGCCACCAGTGTGCTGGAAAATGTGCGTTATGGCCGCCCGGAGGCCAGCCTGGAAGAGGTGGTTGCCGCCTGCAAGGGCGCCAGAGCTCATGAATTTATCAGTGAGTTTGCCCAGGGGTATAACACCTATTTGGGTGAGCGTGGCGTGCGTCTTTCCGGTGGTCAAAAGCAGCGAATTGCCATTGCCCGCGCCATCTTGGCCCGCAGGCCTTTACTGCTGCTCGATGAAGCCACCAGTGCCCTGGATGCGGTCAGTGAAGTCAAGGTCAAACAGGCTTTGGATGAGTTGATGGCGGGACGAACCACACTCATCATAGCCCACAGATTGGCGACAGTGCTCAATGCCGACCGTATTCTGGTGCTGGAGCGGGGGCGATTATTGGCCAGTGGCAGCCACAGCGAGTTGATGCAAACCAGCCCGCTGTACCGTGAATTTGCCAGTCTGCAGTTGCTTGCGCCCGATGGCCTGGCCGGGAGCTCAAACGAGCCCGGGCAGGCATCATCGCTGGCTTGATCTCAGCGCTTCTGTTTTAAATAAATGATCAGGCCAGTCACGGCCAGCAACAATAAGGCGATCGCCGCCAGATCCATCAGATAACTGCCGGCAGCGCCGAAGATCCGGCCGCTGTGCAGATCCAGAAGAACCCTGTGCCAGGACAGGCGACTGGCGCGAATATCTCCGAGCAACTGCTGCGTTTGTATCTTTGCCCCTTCGAGTGGTTTTATCCAGGGGAGGGCAACCAGGCTGCTGGCCGCTTGCCAATCCAACAGTTCGCTGTCGCTGCGATATTGGCCCCGGGGTGTTTTCAGCCAGACACTGCCGGGCTCGACCGCCATGGCGTTTATCTGCGGCGGCAAACCTGTCAGCTCGGTTTGGGTTTCCAGCACAGCAAGATCCTGGCTCAAAATCGTCAAACTGTTTCGGGTCAGCAGCAGCCACTTGTCTTCAAAGGGGGCTATGGCCAGTATCTCATCGGTTTGCTCGGCTAGCGGCGTGCCGGCTATCCAGGCCTGCCCCTGACTGCTGCCCGCCAGCGGTTGGGCTTGCCAGACTTTGACATCTTCCGGGGCGCCAATGCCGTAATAGTCTTGCAGCCATTGCCAGTGCACGCCTTGGGATAGGTTCAGCTCACGGCCGTGATTCAAGGCCAGTCCGGTCAGAGTCAGCAGCAACACAAGCACACTGCTGATGATGCCAATACGTCTGTGCCAGGGGCGCAGGGTGCGCAGGAGACGGACTCGAAAGTCCGGATGTTTACGTGTCATCTGGGCTCGCTGTTTTGTTGCAGGCTGTGTTGTTGCAGATCGTGTTGCAGGCTGAGTTGCCGGTCAAGATAGAGGGCGATGCGGGCCAGTTTGGTCAGGGCCCTGACGGAAAGTGTCGCTCCGGTAATGCCATCTATATGTTTGTCCAGCTGTTTATCTTTTGTGAGTGTTGCCGATTTAAATTGGTTGGTAAAGAAGTCGTGCCTGACTTCATCGCCGCGGCTCTCGCGGTAGATAAGCACCTTGGTGCGATAAATCTGCCCATGGCGCACCTGAATACCCACAGTGATTGGCGCTTCTTTACCTATCTCCTCGAGGATCCAGACAGTGTCGTCTCCCTGCTGCCAATAGCGGGTACGCAGCGGCCGAAAATCGTGGGTCAGTATCTCTTCTATGACCTGGCGTTGCTCGGCGCTGAACCAAAAGACTTTGGCTTTCGCTTGACCTTTACCTTGGTTTCCCAAGGCCTGGGTGACAAAGTCTGCCGGGCTTTGGTAAACGCTTTGCGCCGCCTGGGTTTGAGTGAATGGCAGCAAAAACAGCGAGAGTAATGCAATAAGAGTCTTCATAAATGCCTCAATGAGGGCGCCCCAGAGGGCACCCAAAGATCATCAGAACTGATAACCTACACCCAGATTGAACCCATCTGAGTCTGACTTACCGCCACGTTTTTCGTAGTCGGCCTTGAACACCACATTCTCGTGCAACCAGTAGTTGATACCCACATTGGTTTGGGTTTCTTTGGTGTCTTGATTGTCACCGGCGTTGTTGTCCCATTCGTTGTAGCGGGCGAAAATACCGAACTGCTCGTTAAAGCGGTAGGACGGTTCTATGTACCAGCCATTTTGCTTGTCGCGGCCCAGGGCTTCGGCTTCAAATCCATCTATGTCCCACTCGGCATAGAGGGCTCTGATACTGAAGTTTTCTATGTGGTAGATAGCATGCGCCGACCACATCAGGGCCGAGGCGGTGTCTACACTGGCTTCGCCTTGAGTCAGATCCGATTGGTACTGCACCGTCGCGGCCAGCTCCAGACCGGGAACGGCTGTGTATTTCACCCGGCCGGTATAGGCCAGATCGTCAGCCTTGGCCTCGGAAACCTTTTGGCGACCGCTTCTTGGCTTATAGGCATTTTTACCTGTGGTAGGGACATTCAGGCCCGAGGTCACGGCCGCATCGAAGGCCAGTCCGGGAGCCGCCTGGATATTCATTGCCAGACCCGCTTCCCACCAGGTAGCCGGGAGTATGTCTTTCTCAACCGGGTTGCGCTCGACACCATAAAATGCCGGTGGCTCGTGGGTTTCATTGATGATGCCAACCGGCATCAGGAACAGACCCGCCTTGGCTGTCAGGGCTTGGTTGAAGTCGTGCTCTATGTAGGCCTGCTCCAGCTCGACTTCACCATTTTGACCATCACCTGAGATGGAGTGCTCCACTTCCAGCTCGGAGAAGAAACGGGTGTCTTCGGTAAACTCATGGCCGAAGAAGAGCACGAAACGGTGGAAGTCGAACTCTTTCTTATCCTCGCCCAGCTTGTTGTCTATGTTGTTGTAGTGCAGCTCACCATAACCGCCGATAGTGGTGGCGGTTTTTTGCGGCGTGGCATCTACCACCTCGGCGGTCTGTTCAACCCGCTCAGCGGTTTGCTCGACACGCTCGGCAGTTTGTTGCTGACGCTTTTCGGTTTCTGCCAGACGGCGCTCCAGATCCTTGAGGACCTTCTGCTGCTGTTCGATGATTTTGCGCAGCTCCTGAGTCTCGTCCGAGGCGAATGCCTGTGGGCCGCACAGGGCTGTCAGTAGCGCACTGGCAATGAGAGTTTTCTTGATCATCTTGGTTCCCGTTGTGATGTTACTGTTGTTGAAATCGAGCGAATTCTAGCAATTGATTTAATAAATGCAAACGATTTGCATTTATTATTGTGATCAAAATTAACAAATGTCAGCGTCTGTAAACCGAGTTGTTATTGTTGAGGTTTTGCCTGAAAAACTGGCTTTACAAAGTAAGCTTTTGATCTTTTGAGTAAAGTAGTAAGGCTGTATTTGAGTTATCCAGCAGAGCTTGGAACCATTTTCGGATAAAGTCGCTGAAGTGCGATTGCTTGATTTTTAAACATTTAACCTTGGCTGGAAGTCAAGGCCAACAGATCGGGTGAGTTATTTGTCAAAAGGCGGTTAAACTGATAAACCTTTTTATTCCGGTTAGCCTTGGCTTTGTGAGTGTTCGAACAAGATGTTTCTAGTTGATTATTTTAAAAGAGAAAATAACCAAATAACCATAGGCCGCAAGCAGGCCAGTGATTTTGCCAAGGGAGTAGCAGGGGATTTCAATCCTATCCATGATGAGGATGCCAAGCGTTTTTGCGTTCCAGGCGATCTTCTGTTTGCCCTGGTGTTGAACGATTATGGCCTTAGCCGCCGGATGCTGTTCAAGTTTGAAGGCATGGTCGGTGACGGCGTATGTCTGCATTTTCCTGGTGACCAGGGGGCTGAGCTGGCGATAGAAGATGAGCGCGGCAAACGCTACCTGAATGTCCATCGCGAAGGTGAAACGCGCCACTGCGAGCGGCAACTGGAGTCATTTGTCCGCAGTTATGTGGCTTTTTCCGGCCTCAACTTTACCCATGTTTTGGTGCCTTTGATGCGCGAGCATCAGGTCACCATTAATCCGGCGCGGCCCTTGGTTATCTATGAAAGCATGGGTTTTGAACTGGACACCCTGGAGTTTGAGCAGGTTAAACTGGAGCTGATTAACAGCAATCTCAAAGTCGATGGCAAACGCGGCGATGTGACGCTGGATTTCGCGCTTATCAGTGATGATAAACAGGTAGGAACCGGACGTAAGACCTTGGTACTCAGTGGCTTACGTCCTTTCGACGAGGCGGCAGTGGAGGCCATGGTCAGTGAGTATCAGGCGCGCCGCGATGGCAGCTGGAATGGCGGCGGCTCGCAGACAAACGCCTGAATTCAAACTGCGTTGGCTTCTGAGTCCTGTGCCAGCTCACTTTCGACTCGATTACGCCCAAGCTGCTTGGCTCGATAAAGAAGTTTATCCGCAGTATCAGTCAGTTGAATGAAGCTTTGGCAGCCGTCGGCGTCCAAAGCTACCCCCTGGCTAACGGTGAGTCTCAGTGGCTCGCCATTTTCCAGGGTGAATATGTGCTCGGCCACGCTTTGCCTAAGGGTTTCGGCAACAGACACAGCGTCATTCAAGCCGGTATTGGGCAGCAATAACATAAACTCTTCACCGCCAACCCGAGCCAGCAGATCATCCTTCCGCAGCAAGGCTTTCATCACCTTGGCCAGTTCGATCAGCACTCGGTCGCCGTTATTGTGGCCATGAGTGTCATTAACCTTTTTGAAACTATCTATGTCGAGCGTGATTAACGCCAGCGGGCCATGTCTGCGCTGGACTTTGGCCGGCAACAACAGTGATTTCAGTCGAAAAAGCAGTGTGCGCCACTTAGGTTGCGACTCCTGGCTTTGCTCCTCTGAAGCTTGATGGTACAGCAACCAACCTGCCAGATAACGGCGGTTATAGAGGCCGGTGAGGCTGTCAGTCTTGGCCAGCAGTCCCCACTTCAAGCGTGAGCGATTGAGCCAGAGAATGATGATAGTGGCCAGTAACAGCAGCAACAGGATGATGCTGCTGATGATATTGAGTTGATTCAGGGTCGTGCGGTTGGTTTCCAACTCCAGTTTTTGCAGTACGTTGTTCCAGTTGAGATCCTGGTTTTCAAATTCGAGACGTTCTAAGTTAAACAGTAACTGCTGGCGATCCAGATTACTGACCAACTCCTTGGAGCTGTATACGGCGAAGCGTTGCTGGTACTGATCCAATACCTCGTAAGCGCGCTTGAAATTACCCAATCCGGCAAAGCCTTCGGCGCTGACCTTTAACAGCTCTATCTGGGAGCGTAACAAGGCTTTTTCCTTGGCAAAGCTGATAAGCAGAGGGTCGACATAGACGGCCATTTCGGCGTACTTATGCTTGTTGAGTAACTCTTGGGCCTTGAGCAGTTGAAAGCGGCTGGTATAGAGGGTTGAAGTCTCGCGATATTGCAACTTGTCGGCCAGTTGCAGGTGCTTTGCCATGGAAGACTCATCCCCGGAATCCCGGTACTTCAGCGCCAGTTCTACATTGATGCGAAAGCGATACAGGCCGTATCCCAATACTCTGGCCAGTTCCAGCGCCGCTTGATATCTATCTATGGCTATTTCAACCTGTCCCTGCTGCTCGGCCAACTGAGCCAATTCCAATTGCACCAGCATCTGGTTGTAGGACATCCTTCTGTCCTTGAAGAATTTGAATGCTTTCTTAAGCAGTTTTTCCGAGCGCTCAAAGCCGTTAAGGCGCACCAGAAGGTGGCCCATGCCAAAGGAGATCCGCTCCAGCAACTCCTTGTTCTGGCTCTGTTCGGCGGCGTCCAATGACAGCATCAGGCTGGCATAGGATGCATCCAGCTTGCCTTGCTGTTCAAGCGCCTTACTTTTTAGTAGCAGGGCTTCAGCCTGAACCACTTTATCGGCCGAATTTTGCTGACTATCTATTATTTTTTGCAGTTCGCTGATGGCCTGTGTGACCTTGCCGGATTGCAACATCACCTGTACCAGTCTCAGTTCCAGCAGGGTATGTTCGCTGGTTCCCGGAACCGCCAGTTTCAGGCCCTCTTTGGCGGCTTGTTCGGCGGCGGGGATCTCATGCAGCAGCAGAGATACTGTCGCCTTGGTCAGATAAAAACGGGTCAGCAGGGGCTTGGGCAGGTCTTTGAGTTGCCCGCTTTCCATCTCGTACAGTTGAGCCTGCGACCGTTGCGGCAGTGAATAGAGCTGGCTTTCGGCCCCTTTAAGCAAGCGGGAGAATTGCTCTGCGTTGGTCGCCGACAGAGCAGGGCTGGCCAGTATCATTATTATTGCTATCCATGGCAGGCAGAAGCGTTTCTTCATACTTTTAGTGCTCTTTGAACCGAAAATGTCTGATAAAAGTGATATTGGGGAGGGATTATCGCGTTGGCGGCTTGGGTTTGTCTAATTATTCGCGGGTGACTACTTAAGTTTGGGAATTGTCCGATGGAGCCGGAGTGCCCGAAGGAGCTAGGTGATCAACAAATGGCGGAAAGGCGGGTTGTCGTAAAAACAGCGCCGATAACCGCAAATTTTGTTTGGCTATCGGCGCTTGTGGATCAGTTTTCTACTAGCGTTTGATAGGGGCCGTCGTTGGCAGGGCTGTTTTCAGTTTGCTGATCCAGACGGCTTATTTTGACTTCGGCTATCTGGTGCTGATTCATCTCAGTGACTTCAAAGCGCCAGGGCTCTATAGTCAGCACACTGCCTGCTTCCGGGATCCGGCCAAAGCGTGCCAGTAACATGCCCGCGAGGGTCACATACTCGTGATTATGGCTTTCGAGTTCATCGTAGCCCAGGAGCTTCCCTAACTGATGCAGGTTAATGCTGCCGCGAGCGCGCCAACCATCGCCATCGATGCGGATCTCTTCGGCCTCATCTTCCTGGGGCAGTTCGCCGACTATGGCTTCGAGAATGTCGTGGCCGGTGACCAGTCCCAATAGGGCACCGAATTCGTCTGTGACCAACGCCATGTCGGCCTTGGCGCGCTTTAGCTCTTCCAACAAACGGAACACGCTGATGCTTTTCGGCACTATCACCGGCTTGTGGCCGGGGCGCAGACTCTGCAGTGGCCGTTGTTGCTCTATGGCGGCCAGCAACTCCTTGGCACTCACCAGTGCCACGACCTTGTCTATATCGCCGTCACACAGGGGATACTGGCTGAATCTGTCGCCATGCAGTTGTTGTTTTATCTGCTCGGGGCTGTGGCTGAGGTTAACCCAGCTTATTTCGGCTCGCGGCGTCATAATGCTCTTGATGCGGCGCTCCGCCAGAGTCAGCACCTCGCCGACCATGTTGCGCTCGTCTTCAGCAAAGCACTTGCTCAGGGCACGCTCGTCGTTTGGCTGTTCTTCATCTTCGTCAATTTCTTCAAACTGTTTCTTGCCGCCCATCAGCTTGAAAATAGCGTTGGCTGTCCTGTCCCTCAAGGGTTTACGGGCTTCACGTTGTTCGAACCTGCGTTGCCCCAACTGGTTGAAGAACTCGATCATGATGGAGAAACCTATGGCGGCATACAGATAGCCTTTTGGAATATGGAAACCAAAGCCTTCGGCTACCAGGCTGAAACCTATCATCAACAGGAAACTGAGACAGAGCACCACCACGGTTGGGTGGGCATTGACAAAGCGAGTCAGCGGTTTGGAAGCCAGCAACATCACAGTCATGGCTACCACTACGGCTGTCATCATCACCCAGAGTTCATCCACCATGCCGACCGCGGTGATGATGGAGTCGATGGAGAATACCGCATCCAGCACCAGTATCTGGGTCACAACTATGCCAAAGCTGGCATAGGCGACTTTCTGGCCTATTTCCGGCTCTTTGGACTCCAGCCGTTCATGCAGTTCACTGGTGGCCTTGAACAGCAGGAATAGACCACCGGATATCAGGATCAGATCCCGTCCGGAAAAACTGAAATTGGCAAGGCTGAACAAAGGTTGGTTGAGGGTGACCAGCCAGGACACCACGGCCAATAGGCCAAGGCGCATCAATAAGGCCAGCGACAGGCCTATGACCCGGGCTTTGTCTCTTTGATGTTGAGGGAGTTTTTTAACCAGAATGGCAATAAATACCAGGTTGTCTATGCCGAGAACTATCTCGAGGATGATAAGGGTAAAGAGTCCGATCCATATGTGTGGGTCGAGCAAAAGTTCCATAGTGGTGAACCAAGGGCCTCAAAATGGGTTTAACTTGGGCCTATTGCAGCACAACTTGGGCGAAATGCTGAATTAATTTTGGTTAATCCTTTGCCGGTGCTGCAGCGCTTGAATGAGTGTCAAAAAACTGCCTTTGAGTCATAAAATTTACGCATTGATAGTTGCTTAAAAAGTTGATTATAAAGGTTTTATCTTTCCATGGCAGACTTTAGAATTAACCCGGAATAACAAATGGGAAACATCTGTGATGGCAAGAAAAAAACCTCTGTTGCTGCACTCGATATTACTGGGTAGTTTACTGCTTGGCGCTTGCGGCGGTGGTGATGATGAAAGTGGCGCCGGGTCAAGCGGTGATAATCTGCAGCCGCCTGCTGGCGTTAATCAAGCGCCTAAGGGTGACGATATTCAGCTGGCTTATGACAGCTTGCTGCAGAGCATTACGGTCAACTGGCAAGGTTATGTGTCAGATCCCGATGGCGATCCCTTGCAGGCCAGCATTGCCGAGCAGGGCAAGCTGGGGCAGTTCAGTCTCGATGGCGATATGCTGAGCTACAAAGCAGATAAAGATGCCAAGGGCAGCGATCAAGGGCTATTGCAGGTCAGTGATGGCCGTGGTGGCAGCGTCAGCCTCAAGTTGGCAGTTTTTGGCGTGGACGGTCAAAGCCCTCTGGAGCGGGCGCTGGCAAGCGGTGATGCAAGCGGGCTGAACCCGGATACTCTGCTTGAGGCGATTGCCGCGCAGATAACGCAGCTGCGCTCGAATGAGCAAGCCCTGCGGCAAAGGGTATTTGCCGATACGGCGCTGGCCTATGCTCCAGGCAACTGAACTCAATTGTTCAATATCATCGAGCCGGAAATCGCCACACCTCTGCTACGTGCCAACACGGGGCAGGTATTGGCCGTCGCCGGCGAGCAGCATACCGGGCGCTTTGCGGCCTTTGGTACCCATCTGTTTGCCCGTTTCCATGCCGGTGAACTCACCGCCATGGAGCCAGCCAATGATAATCTGCTGGCTTGGTTGCTGAACAGAGCACAAGTGGCAGAATTGCAGCAACCATTGACCGTGGCCTTGAGCTTTCTTGGTGGTCAGGAGAGTGCCAGTCGCAGTTGGCTGCAAGGGCGGTTTCCCAATTGGACCATCAAGAGTTGTAATCAGGTCGCCACTTTGGAAGCCTGTATCGCCGATGCCCAGTTGTTAATCAGTGGCTGGCGCGCGGCCGATACCGATGCCGGGCAGGTAGCCGGCGTCTATTCCCGGGCGCTGGCATCGGGCAAGGCACTCTATTATCAGCACAACTGGTATGAAGCGACCAATGCGGTGGCCGACGCCATTGCCGGAACCATGGGAGTCAGTTTGCCCTATGGCGGTAACTTCTGGGCCAGCGCCGCTGCCGATTGGTCTTCGGCCACGGCCATGGCGGCCGCTTTCCCGCTGCTTGGCAGTGAGCAGCGCCTGACACAACACTTTATTGATGATGACTTCAACTTTGACTGGTCCGGCTGTGAAACCTATGTGGGTAAAGTGAGCTGTGACAAGGTCAACGGCTTTGAGTCTGAGTTTCTTGCAGGTGCCAGAGCGCTTAAAAATTCACTTAATCAACTGGATAGCCGTGGTCAGATGTTGTTCGGCAACGAGGGGCGCAGGCTGCTGAAACTCTTTGTGTTGCTTGGCGATCTTTACCGTGCCGACATAGCTTATCCCATGGATAAGGACACCACGCCGCAAGGGCGTTTTCTGGCGGCCTATCTGGCCGACCACTTGGCGCTGTATTTGAGGGGGAATAATCCAGCGCAGCCGGATTTGGGCAATTTCAGCGATCCTTTGCCGCAAACGCTGACGCTTGAGAACGTCAGCCTGGAAATGGCACTGGGCAAAGAGAGTGGTTATCGCGGCAGCGGTTTTTACTTGTTGCCCGGCCAGAGTGTGCGTCTCGAGCGCAAAGACACACTGCCGCTGACGGTCAAGGCCTTTATCAATACCCAGAGAACCGGCTCAACCCGGGAATTCAATAACCAGGGATACCAGCGCCCCAAATTTTTGCGCTCGGTCGAGCTGACCTTGAAACCCGGGCAACCTCTGACCCTGAGTAGCCCTTATGGCGGGACTTTGATGCTGCAACTGCCGGCCGGTGAGGGCGTGGTGAGTGTTGAAGCGCAAAATGTACTGGCCTATCCCTACCTCAAGGATTTCAACCAAGCGAGTGGTTATTTGACGGCGCTTGAAACCAGCCCGCTGAGCTGGGCCGGGCTGCGCACCGACTTTGTCGAAGTTAACTCCCGCAAACATATGATGAAACAGTTCATCTATGCCGAGCCGTACCGCGGCGATGTGGAGCAGGCCCTGAATGATGTTTGGCGCTATATGATCAAGGGGACCTACGATCTGGCCGGCTTCAGTGGTGAAGGACTGGCGCTGGCACCCAGCGTGGCCGCCCGCTGCGCCCTGCTGGGTTGGGATTGCCAAAATGAACAGATCCATGCCAAACCCAAGGTGCAGCACATCAATGTCGATGAGGCGGCACACTGTGGTGGCGGCTGCTCGGGTAACCCCTATGATCAAGCCTGGGTATTGAGTCCCTTCGGCTGGGGCGAGAGTCACGAGATAGGCCACAATCTGCAGCGGAACCGGCTGAAAATCTATGGTGGCCGCTCCGGTGAAGTCTCCAATAATATTTTCCCGCTGTACAAGGGTTGGCAACGCTTTAAAGATAGTGGTGAGCGGATCGCCAGCTGCGATCGCCAGTCGCCTCAAACCACGTTCGAGTGGCTGAAACAGGCGCAAAACAGCAGCGATCCTGTGACCTCTGTCTACGAAAAGCTCTGGAGTCAGACCGGCACCTATGACAACGCCGGGCCCAGGCTGGATTTCTATCTGCAGCTGGCGGCATTGGCCGAAGAACATGCCGGTTTGGATAACGGCTGGCAGATTTTCACCTTGCTCTATCTGCATGAGCGTCTGTTCAGCCATGCGATTGCCGACGTCGCTCGCTGGGGCGAGATGAGGGATGCACTGGGCATGAGCAGTTATATCTATGCCCCGAACCTGGATGGCAACGACTTTATGCTGCTCAGCCTGTCGAAGTTGCTGCAACTGGATATGCGTCCCTGGTTCGATCTCTGGGGTGTGCGCTATCAGGCCCAGGCCGCCAACCAGGTAGCTGCCTATGGTTACCCGGCCGCCGAAGCCGTGTTTTATCGCCTTTCGAGCCAATGTGCTGAGCTGGCGGTGCCCAAGCTCACTCTGGATGCCAATTGGTAACAGAGAGGAAAGGGCGCTTTAGCGCTCTTTCCCTCTTTTCGGAGGCGTTGCGGTTGGGGCGTGATTCAGCCGCGGCTTTTTCCCCCAAGCACTTTGAAGCATATTAAAAATCAGGCATAGTGCACTTTGGTCATTTGCGCGAGACTCAAGGATGACTGTGAGAACTTTTCTTTCTCGATTAGGATGTTGTAGCCAATGAGTTTGTCTGTTTATCAGTTGAAATCCCGCTTTCAGGGCCTACTGAGGCCACTGGTTACCCGTCTGTATCGGCGCGGCGTCAGCGCCAATCAAGTCACAGTGTTGGCGGCGCTGGGTTCTATATTGCTGGGAACCCTGTTGCTTATCTGGCCTCATCCTTGGCTCTTTGCTCTCATCCCTATTTGGATGCTGAAAAGAATGGCGCTCAATGCCATAGATGGCATGTTGGCCCGTGAGTTTGGGCAGCAATCCCGTCTCGGCGCCTATCTCAATGAGCTCGCCGATATCGTTTCGGATGCGATACTCTATCTGCCTTTCGCCTTGCTCGGTGGTGTGGAACCTGCGCTGGTGATCGCCCTGACCTTACTGGCCGTTGCCAGTGAATACGCCGGGGTGCTCGGCCTGATGGTGGGGGCAGAGCGCCGCTATGATGGCCCCATGGGCAAGAGCGATCGCGCGTTTGTCTTCGGTATTCTGGGGCTGGCTGTCGCCTTGGGTTGGTTGACGCCATTCTGGCTCAATTTGATCCTGTCATTGGTGCTCCTGTTACTCTGTCTGACCATATTCAACCGGGTAAAATCCGGTTTGAAGCAGGCCGAGAGCGCAAGTTAAGTTGGTTATCAAAGGAATGAATTATATGGATAATGCCGCAAGGGTACCCGAGGAACACTTTTTTACTACCCATGATGGATTCCAGCTGTTTTATCGTTTCTGGCCGGCGCTGGAAACCAATGAACAAGAGGAATCCGGGGCCGTGTTGCTGTTCCACCGTGGCCATGAACACGGTGGCAGAATGGCGCACCTGGTGGATGAATTGGCGCTGCCTGAGCAGGCTTTTTTCGCCTGGGATGCCCGTGGTCATGGGCAATCACCGGGCGCCAGAGGCGACAGCCCCTCCTTTGGTACCAGTGTTCGCGACATTCAGACCTTTGTGGAACACATAGAGCGCAAACATGGTTTCAGCCAAGAGCAGCTGTGTGTGGTGGCCCAAAGTGTCGGCGCCGTGCTGGCCAGCACCTGGGTGCATGACTATGCGCCTGCTATTCGCGCGCTGGTGCTGGCGTCGCCGGCCTTCAGCGTCAAGCTCTATGTGCCTTTTGCTATCCCTGGGCTCAAGCTGCTGAGGAGCCTCAAGGGCAACTTTTTCGTCAACAGCTATGTTAAGGCCAAGCTGTTGACCCATGACCCCGCCAGACAATACAGCTTTGAGACAGACCCACTGATCGCCAGACCGATCTCGGTCAATGTGTTGTTGGGACTCTATGATGCCGCCGAAAGGGTGGTGGCCAATGCCCAGGCGATTACTGTACCGACTCAGGTACTGATCTCGGGCGCCGACTATGTGGTTCGGCGCAAGCCGCAGCAGCAGTTTTTTGAGCGTTTGGGTTCCCAGCGTAAAGAATTGCACCTGCTGCCCGGGTTTTATCATGACACCCTGGGAGAGCTGGACCGGGCCGACCCGATAGCCAGGATTAGACGCTTCCTGCGGGCCAATATCGCCTCGCCGCAGGCGGCAGTGAATTTGTTGCAGCAAGATAAATTCGGCCCGAGCTGCGCCGAGAGTGAATCGCTCGCCGCCCCTTTGCCCGAGGCTTCCTGGCAGGCCAAATACTGGCAAGCCACCCGCGCGGTGATGAAGCTGGGGGAGAAATACTCAGAGGGCATCGCTCTGGGTTTCGAGCGCGGCTTCGACTCGGGCAGTACCCTGGACTATGTCTATCGCAACACCCCCTCCGGCAAGGGGGAGTTTGGCCGTTTTGTCGACAAACAATATCTCAATGCCATTGGCTGGCGCGGCATACGCCAGCGTAAACGCCATATCGAAGAGCTGCTGGCGCAGGCGCTGTCGACGCTGAGAAAGGAAGAAAAGCCGCTGCATTTGATGGATGTGGCCGCCGGACATGGCCGCTATCTGCTGGAGAGCCTGGCGAACAGCGATATTAAGCCTGATTCTGTGCTGCTGCGTGATTACAGTGATATCAATATCCGCGACGGCCGCGCCCTCATCGATGAGCTTGGCCTCAGTGACATAGTGCGCTTTGAAAAGGGCGATGCCTTCGACTTTGATTCGCTGGCGGCGGTCGAGCCCAAGCCAACCCTGGCGGTAGTCTCCGGCCTTTACGAGCTGTTTGGTGACAATGAGATGGTGTCTCGCTCCCTGGCGGGTATTGCCGCGGCGCTGGCGCCAGGAGGTCTGCTTATCTACACGGGCCAGCCTTGGCATCCGCAGCTGGAATTCATCGGCCGGGCCCTGACCAGCCACAGAGACGGTCAGCCTTGGGTGATGCGTCGCCGCAGTCAGCAGGAGATGGATCAACTGACCAAAGCCAACGGTTTTCACAAGTTGACTCAAAGAGTGGATGAGTGGGGCATATTTACCGTGTCTATGGCGCGTAAGGCCGACTGATGCCTGAGCTGCCCGCCCGTCGACGCGAGGTCGGCACCATTCGCCGGGGCCTGCTTTGGCTGGCCTTGTTGGCGCCGTTTTTCTTTGCCAGCTATGGTTTTGCCAATTGGTATGCCTCGCAGCAAAGTGAGGTTCCCAGTCTGGTGTTTTCCTGGGAACATGCCATTCCGCTCTGGCCCTGGACCATAGTGCCTTACTGGTCGATAGATCTTCTCTACGGCCTGGCGTTTCTGCTCCCCTTCAGCCGTAAGGGGATAGACAGACTGGGGCTCAGGCTGCTGAGCGTACAGCTTCTGTGCATCGGCTGTTTTCTCATCTGGCCCCTTAAATTCAGTTTTGAGCGCCCGCCGCTCGACGGCGTTTTTGGTGGTTTGTTCGATCTCCTGATGGGGTTTGATAAGCCTTTCAATCAGGCGCCCTCTTTGCACATCGCGCTCTTGGTGGTGCTCTGGAGTGAATACAGTCAGCGGGCCAGTGGCCCCTGGCGTTATCTGCTCCACGGCTGGTTTGCCTTGATTGGCCTGTCTGTGCTGACGACTTGGCAACATCATTTTATCGACCTGCCCACAGGGCTGGCGGCCGGTCTGTTCTGCCTCTGGCTGTGGCCACGAAATTCGTTCAGCCGCTTGAGTTTGGCGAGGGAACCTTGCAGGCTCAAGCTGGCAGCGGCTTATGGCGTGGGCGTCGTCTTGCTGCTGCTCGCGGCCTTGCTCTGGCCCATGAGTCTCTTTGGCATGCTGCTGTTTTGGCTGGCCTTGGCGCTGGCCATGGTGGCGCTCAATTATCTCCTGTTTGCCGCCGCGGGTTTTCAAAAGAGTGAGTTGGGCCATCCCAGCTTCGCCAGTCGCTGGCTGTTATTACCTTACCGGTTGTTTGCCTGGCTCAATATCCGTTTCTGGACCGCTGGCAAGGTAGCGGCGCAAGAGGTGCTGCCCGGGGTTTGGCTTGGGCGCATGCCCACCATGAGTGAAGCGCAGCAATATGATGCCATATTGGATCTCTGCGCCGAGTTGCCTTTCCCCTATTCGGGTAAGGCTTTGCTTACACCCGCCCGGGGGATGACCGAAGGCAGGCTCAAATGGTATCAGCCCATGCCCATGCTGGATTTATGCTTGCCGGATGAACAGGACTGCCTGGAAGCGGTCAGGCGGCTCGAGTGTTTGCGCACCTCAGGTACTCTACTTGTATGTTGCGCCTTGGGTTATGGCCGTAGCGCCCTGGTATTGGCGGCCTGGTTGCTGCTGAGCGGTCGGGCCGGCAGTGCCCTGGATGCCGCAAAGATGATTGCCGCCGTTAGGCCCAAGGTGGTTTTCAAGCCAGAGACTCTGGCTTATCTGGAGCGGCTCAAGTCCGGTTTTTGCCCGCCAGAGGTGCAACATGCCTGAGTCGCAGCAGCGGGATCTGGCTAAATTGGTGGCCACTTTATTGGGCAATGCCGCGCCGCTGCGCTGGTTCAGTGCGGTTTTGATGTTGGCACCTTTGCTGCTTCTCTGGGGCGGCAAGCTTCAGGGATGGCCGGAACTGCTCAGCGCCCTGTTGATGGTGCTTTTCGGGCTGGGCGGACAGTATTTCGGCCTCAGAGTGGCGCTGGATGCCAAGCTGTTTGCCGCCCTGGCAAGGGAGCATACCTGCGAACGTCTGGATCACAGCATGCAGCAGCTCGGATGGCTTAAAGAAGAGCAGGCCGGTCGCAGTATGCTGCAGCGCGCCCAAGGGGCGCAGGCGCTGCTAAAGCGTCTGTTCCTCTGCTTTGCCGGGCAGGCCGCCGCATTGGTGTTGTTACTCGTCTGGCGCTTTTTCCTGTAAGAGGAGTTTACCCTTATCTATGGATACCCTAATCGGCTGGCTCGCGGGATTGACTGCCTTTGGGATCACCTCGGCGGCCAGGTTGGTCACCGGTGCCCGCGCCCTGTGGCTTGGCTGCCGCGCCAATCACAATCAGCGGCTCTACTTTGCCAATCACAGCAGTCACGGTGACTTTGTGTTGCTGTGGGCATCACTGCCTGCCTTGCTGAGACGCAAGACACGTCCGGTTGCCGGCGCCGAGTATTGGCAAAAGACGGCGCTGAGGCGCTTTATTATTCAGCGGGTATTCAATGCCGTGCTTATTCCAAGAGAGAGCCATGGTGAGGGCAATCCCTTGGCGCCGGTGGAAAAGGCGCTGGCAGAGGGTGACTCGCTGATCTTCTTCCCGGAAGGTACCCGTAATCTGAGCGAGGCGCCATTGTTGCCGTTCAAGAGTGGAATCTATCATCTGGCGCACTCGCGCCCGGATCTGGAACTGATCCCCGTGTGGATTGCCAACCTCAATCGCGCCATGCCCAAGGGGCGTTATCTGCCGTTGCCGCTGCTCTGCACTTTGAGTTTCGGCACGCCTATCAAGCTGCAGCCGCAGGAAACCAAGGTGGCCTTTCTCGAGCGTTTGCGTTTGGCACTATTGGCGATGTCACGGGAGGAAGTATGAACCAGACACTGTGGTTGTTTGCCGGTATAGGCCTGTTGCTGGTGGTAGCGACCCTGATAGGTCGTTTGCTGGCCTGGCGTAAGGGCAACAACGCCGTTATTGCCAATCTCAATGCCAGAATCGATGCCTGGTGGATGATGGTGCTGGCCATAGGTATCGCTTTCCTGTTCGGGCTCTATGGGGTGATATTGCTGTTTGCCCTGGTATCTTTCTATGCGCTCAGGGAGTTTTTAACCCTGACACCGACCCGGGCCAGCGATTATCCTGCCCTGGTCGCCGCCTTCTATTTTGCCTTGCCGGTGCAGTATCTGCTTATTGCCATCCATTGGTACGGCATGTTCAGTATCTTTATTCCCGTGTATCTGTTCCTGCTGATGCCGATTCTGGCAGCACTTGGCGGCGATACTACACGTTACCTTGAGCGTACCGCCAAAGTGCAGTGGGGGCTGATGATAGCCGTCTATTGTGTCTCGTCAGTGCCGGCGCTGATGACCTTGAAGATAGAGGGCTATGAAGGGCGTAACTTGCTGCTGATCGCCTGGCTTATTTTGGTGGTGCAACTCTCCGATGTGCTGCAGTATTGCTGTGGCAAGCTGTTTGGCAAACGCAAGGTGGCACCCAAGCTGTCGCCCTCCAAGACCCTCGAAGGCTTGGTCGGTGGGGTGTTGCTGGCGACGCTGGTGGGTACTTCGCTGTTTTGGATCACCCCATTCACCCCCTGGCAGGCGGCAATCATAGCTTTACTGGTGAACCTGCTCGGCTTTGCAGGGGGACTGGTGATGTCGGCCATCAAGCGTGACCGCGGCGTCAAGGATTGGGGCCATATGATAGAGGGCCACGGCGGCATGCTGGATCGCATGGATTCTGTCTGTTTTGCCGCGCCGGTTTTCTTCCATGTGGTGCGCTATTGGTGGGTGTGACCTTTCTATAAAGTCGAAGACTCATAGCGGATAAATGCGCTTTTTGTTGTTATTTGTCGGCAGTAAGCTGGGGTTATTCCAAAGTGAAGGAGCCCAATGATGAAAATATTGCAAATACTGCCGGCGCAACCCACCTCTGACGGCGATGGGGTCAATATCAGCCGGGTCGCCGATTTTCAGGCTCTGGCGTTGGATCCCTATCTGATGCTGGATGAGATCCGCTCCGACGATGAACGCGATTATCTCGGCGGTTTTCCGCCGCATCCCCACCGCGGTATGGAAACTTTTACCTATATCCGCAAGGGCGGTTTTGAGCACAGGGATCAACTGGGCAATGTCCGCGCCATCCGCGAAGGCAAGGTGCAGTGGATGAGTACCGGCCGTGGTGTGGTCCACTCCGAAATGCCGCTGGCCGATGCCAAAGAGGGGCTGCATGGCTTTCAGATCTGGCTCAATATGCCGGCCAAGGACAAGATGCGGCCGCCCAGGTATCAGGACAGCGCTGCCGATGAACACCAACAGCTTGAAACTGACGGCGCCAGCCTGAGACTGCTGGCCGGTGATTGGCGTTTCGCCGGTACTGAAGCCAGTGCTCCCTTGACCGGGTTGGCCGGCGATGCGGCGATTGCCGATTTGACGCTGGCGCCTGATGCCCAAGCCGAGTTGGATCTCAGTCATCTGGGGCGACTGGCGCTCTATCTGCACAGTGGTGAATTGCAACTGCCGGATGGCAAACAAGTGGCGGCCGGTAATATGTTGCTGCTCGATAGTCGTTATCCTCTCAAGCTGCAAGCCGGTTTCAAGGGCGCGGGCCTGCTCATTCTGGCCGGTAACCCTATTGGTGAGGCCGTGGTGCAGATGGGGCCTTTTGTGATGAATACCCAGGCGGAGATCCTGCAGGCCATTCGTGATTACCAAAACGGTGATTTTGGTGAGATCCCATCCGGTTCCGTTTAACTGACATAGGCAACAGACGGCTGCTTTACTTCAGCCGTCTGCCATATTGCATCAACTCTGCAATATCTTGAGTGGCAATCCCAGCATATCATCTCCGCTACCCGCCAGATGCCAGATAACCCCTACCAGGGCCGCCACGGTTAACAGATACCAGATAAGGGAAAACACTTGCCCATACCTGTCCAGCGGCAACAGATGGCTTTGATGACGCTGTTTCCACTCAAACAGAATCTCGGCGCTGCCTATCAGCAACAGGAACCCCAGCAGCGCTAGCCCCAGGCTGTAGCTGATAAATACTCCGATGGCGGCACCGAGAATACAGGCGATAAGGCCGATGGCGCTGTTCATTGAAAAGCTGATGCTCTTGAGAATATGTCCGCCGTCCAGCGGCAGAATTGGCAATAGGTTGAACAGATTGAGTAAGGCGTTGAAGGCCGCCAGACCGGCAAAGAAGGGATTGCCAGTGATCCAGTAGGCCACGAGTGCCGCCAACGACATCAACAGGCCAAAGGTTGGCCCCATGATGGAGATCACCACATCTTGCCAGCGGGTGTTGATCTTCTCATCGGATAAGGCCAGGCCGCCCATAAAGGGAATGAGGTAAATACCTTTGGTTTTCATACCAAAATACTTCATCGCCCGGATATGGCCGTATTCGTGAAACACCAGACAGGCAATAAGGGCCAGGGCAAACTGCAGTGAAAACAGCCAGGAATAAGCGGCAATACTGGCCCCGGCCAGTACGACTTTGATTACCTTGGCACTCTTGAGCAGCTTAAAGCCCAGAGACACCAGCCCCACCAGACTCAGTTTCTGTTGTTTCACCGGCGCTATGTCTGGTGTTTGCCGCTCAATATCTTTGCTATCGCGCCTGCCTTCAATCGTGACTTGCTCATCGATGAGCAAACGATAGCTCAGCTCAAAGGGTTGCCAGTTGAGCTGGGTTTCCAGGCGCACCTTGATGCTGCTGCCATCGGTGCGACTAAGACTGAACTCATGGCTGCCGCTGCCTTGGTCATTGGCGCTGGCGGCTTGTTGCGAGACCAATTGGTTATCCCAAAAGAGTTGTTGCCAACCTGCCATGGAACCTTCCAGCCTCAGAGGCTTCCCTAAGCAATCTATTTTCAGAAGTTGCAAATCTATGACTCCGGTGAGAGAAAACGCGCCGATTATACCCGTGGGCGCCGGGCTTTGTCAGAGATTGTCGAGATAACGCACCATCTCCAGCCCTTGTGGAAAAGTGATAAAGGCTAATTTGGCCACGCAGCAACTGCCGAGCGCGGCGGCGTGCTTTTGTACCAACAGCTTGAGATCTTTGAGTTCGAGCCGAGACTGGCTCGGGCCTATTTGCGGCAATGAAGCCAGTACAGGTTCGTCACAGCGAGTGGCCGGAAGTATGGGATAGCATAAGCCGTCGGAATCTATCAGTTGGTCGCCCTGGCAACTCAGGTGTTGATGTAGGCAGATATACTCCAACCAGTCTCTTTCATTCTCAAGGAACAGGAGTTCGTCTGAATCTGCCGGTTTTAGAATGGCGGGCCAGGTGGGCTGTGTCATAGGATATCCAAGCATAAGCTGTTGCCGATACCATAACACAGTGACTTGGTGTTGCTATGATTTCTTCCCGGTCAGATTGAACCATAACCGTGCGGCTTTGAGCTTAACCGCGATTGCTGTAATCGAAGTGGATTTCTCCATTTTGGTTTTCAATCACGCAGGGGCCGTGTTCCCTTTGAGTGCGCTGCTGGGCCGGGCCTATATGAATTTCCACATTGGAGTAGACATGCTTCAGGGCTTCGACAAAGTAATGGCGATAGTAACCTTCGGTTTCTGCTTTCAGTAGATCGAGTTCGGTTTCTTCCCGCAGCCGCTCATCATCGACACGATGTTTCTCCTGCAGCATCATTTTTACCTGTTCGACCATGGTAGGATCTGTTTGCCATTCACTCTTGGGCGGCAGTTTTCTCAGCCGGGCTTCCATTTCCAGCCCGGCCACTACCAGAACCCTAACACTCTCTTCGAGTTCTTTGAGGTTTTGGCGGTATTCCCCCAAACGCATGGCGCAGAAGAGCTCTGTCTTGGTATCGGCTGTGGCGCCTATGGCAACTGCCTTGATGCCTTTTTCTGCCTTGGCTATTCCGCCCACCAGGTCTCCGCGACGGCCGTTGCCATCGCTGACTATCAGTTTGCCATCGGTGCAACTGTGGCTGTGCAGCAGTTGCTTGGTTACCAGAATATCGCCTTGGCACTGAAGATCGGAATATTGCACAAATTGGGCCGAAATTTGCCCCTTGGCTCTTATTTGGGTCGACAGCTCATTGGTGCGGATCTGCCTGCCTATGATGCCTTTGCTGACAGTGATATCTCCCTCGGCCGTCAGGGATGCCGAGTCGACAAAGCCCATGACTGTGATATCGCCGCTGCTCGTGACTTGCATCCCTTCATGGACGTCGCCACTGATAAGAATACTGCCTTTAAAGTCGACGTTGCCATAGCCCACGTCGACATCTTTTATCTGCAGCACATCATCTACCTGCATGCCATTGCGGATTTCCACCGGCTGACCGGCAACTGTGGCGATAAGCTTATTGCTGTCCTTGGCGCTGAGTTCTGTACCTTTACCTATCACCATCTCCAACTCTTTACCTGGCTTGGCCGGTAGTACTTCACCGAAGACATTGTAGCCAGGGGTACCTTGGGTGGCGGGGATCTTCTCCATTAAAAGATCGCCGCTATTGACCATGATGACGGCGCCCAGGTTGCGCATATCCACAGTGCCATCCTCACGTTCTTGCGGATGCAATAGGCGTTCACGGGCCAGGGGCACTTTGCGGTCCAATTTGGCATGGTTGCCATTTACCGCCGCCTTGCCGCAGGCAATGATGCCTTCTATGGTTTCACCGGGTTTACTCTGCTTCAGGCGTTTGAGCATGGTTTCTATCTTGATTTTCGACAGCCCCATGCAGATCTTATCTTCCTTGAGACGGCGAAGGATATCCGGCAGGGTGATCTCCTTCCCCCCCCAGGCGGCGGTAAGGGTCATTGTGGCTTGCATCTTGTCCTTACTGGGCTGGAGTGATATCTGGCCGTCACGACGCTCGGCTATCTGAAAAAATTGCTCGAATTGGCCATCTTCTTCGGCATAGAGCTTGTTGATCTCTTTGACGGCTTTAACAATTTGACTGTCGAGGGGGTAAAGTTTGGCAAAGTCAGGTAATGCCAGCAGATGACGAATGGCTTCCTCGGTAACGGGACCATGGGTTTTGGGGATGAGCCTCAGCTCGGCAAATTGCATGTTACTGCTGAGTTCAACGAGATCCGGCGCCAGCATATTAGAGTATCCAGGTTAGTTATACCTTTCCTTTGGAGCTTGAACATGTTTGCCACTCGAGTAAGAAACTGTTTGTCCATGGTGCGGGGTGTGCCATGACATAACAGGAAAACAGGGGCTCTTATCGACTGAGTCAACTCCTGTGCGGAACGGTACTATTATTATTTTTCCGACTGCTATTGAGTATAACAACATAAGCTCGCCGAAACGAAGCCTGTCGTTAACATCCCATTAGCAGTTATTCAAAAGATAATAGCCCTGAATACTTATAAAAATCTTTGATCTCTTAGCGAAAAGTTACCAAAAATTTTCGGCGCTACTTTTTGTCACTGGTATTCCGGTAAAGCTTGTATTTGTTGTTTTCGGCGATGACATTCACCTTGCCGAAATGGGCCGCGATTGTATCGCTGTAAGGCAGGTGGCGGTTGGCTACTATCTGCCATACTCCTCGCTCTGTGAGTTTTTTGGTACTGTCGGCGATAAAGCTTTCGGCAATATGGGTAGTTGCCGCCAAACCATCATGAAACGGTGGGTTGGAGATAATGGCATCGAACTCGCCCTGAGTGGCGCTCAAGCCATCTGATGGATAGACTTTGGCGCTAAGGCCATTGGCCTTAAGGGTCAGCTCACAGGACAGCAGCGCCATGGCATTGATGTCGACACATTCAAGGCTCAGCTCCGGCTGGGCCTTGAGCAGGGCGGCCGCAATCACTCCGGCGCCGCAGCCAAAGTCCAATACCCGGCCCTTAAGCTTAGGCAGATGAGACAGCAACAGCTCAGTACCCAGATCCAGCCGTTTTTCACTGAATACTCCGGCCATATTGCAGATTTGCACATCCCCTTGGGGAGTAGGCAAGCTGTAGTGGCTGACATAGGTCTCAATATCCAGCGCAGTTGGGCTGGTGATGGCCTCGGCGGCAAACAATAGGCAGTGACGGGCGTTGTCCAGTTTGGCAGCATTGCTGAACCAGCGACTTTGCTGCTTGGCAAACGACTTTATCCCGCCTTTGTTTTCCCCTATGACCAGAAGTTGGCCTCCCGGTTGCAGGTGCAGCGCCGCCAGCTCCAGCAGATAAGCGAGCAGCGGCTTGGCCTTGGGGTAGTAGACAACAACGGTCTCGAACCTGTCTGTATGGGGCAATTGGTGGCCAAAGTAGCAATGAAGCGAGGCTGTGGCTTGCGATTTAAGCTGTTGGAAGTGATTGAAGTCCAGCGCCAGGGCATCGACTCTGGGGCACAGCTTCAAAAGCTCTCTGGCGCAGCTATCGCTTTCATGGTTGAGCAGCAGCAGGCTTTGGCCTTCAAATAGCGCACTGTTGCGCAGCAGTAATTGCGATGGCGGTGTCAGCAACATAGGAGAACTTCCAAGGATAAAATCTGCCGCGCATTATAGCCAATCAGTGGTGGCAGCGGGCAAGAGTTATAGTTGGCAAAGACAAAAAAAGCGGCCGCAGCCGCTTTTACCAGGCCAAGCCTTATTTGGCGGCGTGTTGCCCCTTGGGCAGTAGGCTGCTCAGTTTGGAGGCGATATCCGTGTTGTCCTGGTTGCCGATAAACAGCTCGGCGCCCGGGCCTGCGGCAAACACCTGCACATCTGTGCCCGTATGGCCACCTGTGGTCCAGCCTGTGTTGGAGCGGCGATCCACTTCCTGTTTGATAGCGCTGGCCAGCGTCTCTTTGCCTTGCATTCTGGCCTTGGCCAATTGCTCCAGCAAAGCGGGTTCCAGCTCAAAACCCAGGCCTTGAGCCAGCGGTGCTTGCCAGTCTTCTGCGGTCAACGCCGCGGCTGCCAGAGTGTCGATACTGGCAGAGAGCCCCTTGAGTACCTCTGGATTCCAGGCATATTTGCCCTTGCTGCCGATGGAGAGACCGCCGGTATTGTGATCTGCGGTGGCCACCATCAGGGTATTGGGGTTTTGGCGTACGAACTGCTCGACCACTTCCATGGTACGGGCAAATTCATCCATCTCCGCCATGGCGGCGGCGATGTCGTTGTTGTGACCGGCCCAGTCGATCAGACTGCCTTCGACCAGCAATACAAAGCCGTTGTTGTTTTGTGACAAGAGCTCCAGTGCCTTGCCTGTCATGGTGCTGAGGCGATGGCCGTCCTTGTCATCCAGCACCCAGGGCAATTGCACTTCGGCAAACAGGCCCATTACCTTGGGTTGTGTGATACTTTCAAGCGCGCTGAACTCCTGCAAAATTTGATAGCCCTTGGCATCAAACTTGGCCAGCAGTTCCTGATCAAAGTATTTCTGGCCACCCCCCAACATTACATCGGCATCCGTCTCCAGATACTTGTTGGCCAGCTCGACATAGTGCTTGCGACTTTCGCTGTGAGACAAAAAGGCCGCCGGTGTGGCGTGATTTATCTGGGAAGTGACCGCCACTCCTGTGCTCATCCCCCGCTGCTTGGCCTTTTCCATTATGGTCGGGATCGGCTGCTTCTGGGTGTCGACCGAGATGGCACCATTATAGCTTTTTACCCCGGTTGCCAGCGCGGTTGCCGCGGCGGCGGAGTCGGTGACATAGCCACTGACTCTGGCGGGGTAGGTACTGGCCATACCGACCAACAGGCGATCGAATACCGTCTGTTCTATCTCTTCGGTATCCGGGTTGTCTTTGAAATATCGGTAGGCGCTGGTATAAGCCGGCCCCATGCCATCACCGACCATGATCACGATATTTTGGGGTCTGGAAGGGGCGGGATTGGGCAACTGATTGGCATCGACTGCCAGTGGCAGCAGCAATGACAGTCCCAGTAATGCGCCCGTGAGTTGGCTCAGTTTCATCAGAGTCTCATCCTTGTTGTTTTTGTTGCAGTCTTTGCTCAATGGCATTCATCAGCATGCCGGTGATATTGACATCGAAAGCCGCTTCAATCTCTTTGATGCAAGTTGGGCTGGTAACATTGATTTCGGTGAGCTTATCCCCAATCACATCCAGACCGACGAAGATCAGGCCGCGCTTTTTAAGCTCTGGCCCCAGGGCTCTGGCAATGGCCCAGTCACTTTCTGACAGAGGCTGGGCAACACCGCTGCCACCGGCTGCCAGGTTACCGCGGGTTTCGCCCTTCTTGGGGATCCGCGCCAAACAGTAGGGGACAGGCTCGCCGTCGATGACCAGAATACGCTTGTCACCCTTGGTGATCTCAGGAATAAATACCTGCGCCATGGCATAGTTTTGGCCGTAGTTGGTCAGGGTTTCTATGATGACCCCCAGGTTGGGATCGTCCTGCTTGACCCTGAATATAGATGTGCCGCCCATGCCGTCCAATGGCTTGAGGATCACATCGCCATGCTGGGCATGGAAAGCGCGTAACCGCTGCGGATCGCTACTGACGAGTGTGGTGGGGGTGAATTGACTGAACCAGGCGGTAAACAGCTTTTCATTGGCATCACGCAGGCTCTGTGGCTTGTTGACTATCAGTACCCCGGCCTCTTCGGCGCGCTCAAGCATGTAAGTGGCGTAGATGTATTCGGTATCGAACGGTGGATCCTTACGCATCAGAATCACATCCAGCTCCTTGAGCGGCGTGTCGGTCGCTTCACCCAACTGGTACCAATCAGTGGGATCTTCCTGAACTTTGAGTGGCCGCATCTTGGCCCAGGCTTCGCCCTGCAGCAGCGCCAGATCCTGCATCTCCATATAGAAGAGCTCATAGCCGCGGGACTGCGCCGCCAACAACATGGCGAAGCTGGAGTCTTTTTTGATGTTGATATCCTTGATGGGGTCCATCACTATGCCGAGCTTGATCATGATGCCTTTCCTTTATTCGTTACGCCCACCGGGCGGAAAATGGTTAACCCAGATCGCCGAATCTGAGTTGCAATGCGGTAATGGCGGTTAGCGCCGCGGTTTCGGTGCGCAGTACTCTGGGGCCGAGCAGAACTTCGGTAAATGCCTGGGTTTCTGTCATGGCAATTTCCTGCTCCGACAGGCCGCCTTCCGGACCTATCAAGAGTCGCACCTTGTTGTTTGGCAGCTCAAGGCCATTGATGCCGTGAGCGGCTCTGGGATGCAGATTGAGTTTCAATGCTGTTGTTGGCTCGGCGCACCAAGCGGCCAGCTCCATGACTGGTCTTACTTCAGGAACCCGGCTACGGCCGGATTGCTCACAGGCGCTGATAACAATTTTTTGCCACTGCTGCAGTTTCTTTTCTAACCTATCGCCGCTGAGTTTAACGCCGCAACGCTCTGAAAACAGTGGCGTGATGGTGTTAACCCCCAACTCTACCGATTTTTGCAAGGTGAAGTCCATGCGATCGCCGCGGGAGATCACTTGCCCCAGGTGCAGATCCAGAGGGGACTCAGAGGGATTGTCCATGGCAGACAGCACGTTCACATCCACGGCCTTCTTTCCGGCGCTGACGATAGTGGCCGGATAGTCTTTACCATCGCCATTGAACAGGCTTATCTGCTCGCCGCTGGACATCCGCAGCACTCGGCCGACATGGGCGCTGGCATCATCATCCAATGACAGGACTTGCCCCGCAGTTATTGGACCTGGGTGATAAATTCTCGGCACTCTCATGCTCTGTGTTCCTTAGGCTTAATGTGTTCTGCCACTGAAGGCACTTTGGCTGCAGGCAGCCTGCACCCATGGATTGTGATTACCCTGAGAGGTAGCAATCGCCTGATCTCGTTGGCATTCAATAGTATCAACTGGATAGCTTTTGTCCCAAGCCTTGAATAACTTTAATTGGCTGGAGGCTATCTTGAGCCCATAGGTTTGTTGCATATAAAGGTAGGTTCGGGCGATGCGCCCCCTTGCCTGCGCTGGTGGCTCTGCCTTACGGCCTTTAAAGTCGACTGTCATCTGACACTGGCCATATTGGTTTGGCTTGGCGTTCCACTGGCTGAACCTGAAGTTGGACCTATCGCCGTTGACCTCACCCACGGCGGGCACCAGATTATGCAGGTCGGCCTCCATGCGCTTGAAGGTCTTGTCGTTACGGCTGCAGTTCTTGCGGCCGCCGTTTTGCCAGCACTGCAACTGATGGCCAAACTCCCAGGCAGGCACTATGTGCTCCCATTCGATGCGGTTGGCACGGGTCTGTTGTTTGCGGATTTGATAACCGCAACTTTCCAAGTCAGGCTGCCATTTCTTGCCTTCCATTTTGATGGCGCAGCCACAGTAGAAACTGACCGCCGGCAGGGTTTGGCTGTAGATAGTCCTGGCGCGTTTTTTTGCTTCGGAAAAACTGCTTGGATGGCTGGGCGAAGCCAGCACAGATGAGGCTGCCAAAAGCAGCGGCAGGGCCACAAGCGGCCGCTGAAGGAATGAAATCACTCTGTTCCCTAAAATCATAGCTAAGGATGCCGACAGCCGATACTTCAGGTGTCAGACTTGGAATTGTTGCAGCAGATAGTAAAAGAAGCCGCCAGGCTTGGCAACTTGGCTCAGGATGGCTGAGGGCTTAGCAGTTGGCCGCAGCGGCGGCATTGATATTTAGCCTGACCCCGCATGACCTTGTTATGGCGGCGGATGCTTAGCTCCACCACGCCGCAGCCACACTGATAGGGTAGGGTTCTGGGTTTGACCGAACTGATATCCATTGAGTGAGTGGTACGCGGTGCCAGACCGTAGATCCGTCGCATCAAGCTCTGCCACTCCTTACCATGAGGTCGGGTTTTGCCATGCAGTTGGAAGCAGAGCAGGTGACAGATCTCGTGTGGAACCACCTCATGGGTGAAGGTGTGCAGGTTTTGCTCCAGCAGTACTGGATTGAAACGCAAGCGGTTCTCGGTTGGATGAGCGGTACCGGCGCTGCGGCCTCGCAGGGCAAAGCTGACCGAGGGGCGCTTTAGTGCATGCCCCAGCGCGGCCTCCGCCTTGAGATAGCAAAGCTCTATTGCATCGAGCACTGCCTGCTGCGCTTCACTAGCGGCAGCTTCAGGCTGCGGTTTAGACGCTTGGTTGTATTCAGAGGTGTCGGCATTTTTAAGGGATCTGAACAACTGACTCAGCATGAGAAAACTCGAATTGGCATGAATTGGTGGCAAATAAGCAGAGGCGCAACCGCGCCTCTATGAGTAAGGAATTATAGGCTTTTGGCAGCCGCTGTCAGCATGGCTTTGACCTGCTCGACAATTGCCGTTTCGGTATCGGCTTCAAAACCGGCAATTCTCGGGGTGTGAATATGCCCGGTGGGAATGCGGCTGCCGAGTTGGTTCTGCAACAGGATAGCCCGGTAGGAGATTTCGTTGGACAGGTAACCGCCGCCAGAGCCCTCCACCGAAATGCTGTTTTGCAGTTCGCTCAGGCTACTTGCCTGAAACTCGCCCCGGGAAATAGTGCTGACGCTATGGTTGTCGTTGACCTTCCAGCGGCCATTTATACTTTGCATGGCCGCTACCGGCAGGGAGAACTCGACAAACTCAGGGCCATTGAGGGTATCGTTATCCAGCTTGGGGGGCAGAGGGCGCTGTATACTGGCGCCGGTGAAAATATTGCGGTTGTCCGGTGCTTCGGCGCTGCGGTTGCGGCCCGGGAAGCGCTCCAGATCGAAGTCGCTGCGCCCCATACTGACAGTGACCACCATGTCGACACTCTTGTCGCGATAAACCGGGGTCAACAGCGACTCTATGATGCCCTCATCAAAGTCGGCGAAACGCACCGGGATCATCACAGTCTCTATCTGCGCCTGACGGCCGTTAACCGAAAAGCGGTAACCATCCAATGCCAAAGCGACCAGACCTGAAGGGTTGCTCTGCTCTATATTGCGGTCGAGAAAGAAGGGGTCGAATCCGGTCAGCAGTATCTTGATGCTGACATCATCCTTAAAGTCGATATCGCTGAAACCTCGGGATGACTTTTCCACCGCCTTGGTGAGTATCTGCCGTTGCCAGGAGGCGATATTGAACTTGGGCGATTGTTTGCTTAGCTCTGCGCGCATTTGCAACCGGCTCCAATAAAGGGAGCGATCGTCGCTGTGACCTGACTGCACATCTCTGACCGCCTGTTGCCACAGGCGTTGCCCCTGGTGCGCCACCATCTGGGTAACCTTGAGCTCATCGGTATGTTGGCGGTATTTGGTTACCAAATCATCAGTCAATGCCTGATAGCGCTGGACCACTTGAGGCATTTTTTCGTTGGCGGCAGGCAGGCGATCCTCTTCGACACCGGCCTGAGCCGACAGAGAAACCAGAGTACCCGACAGCAGGGCTATGGCCAGGCTGGACTTAAACATGGCAGTTCCTTTCGCTTATAGAGTTGTAAAGTTAGGGACGGTGCGAATAAGTCCTCGTGGCCTTCTCTTTTGTGAGTGGCTTGCACAGTCATTGGCTCTCTGCGTTATTCGACCTTCCTCAAGTATGCAACACTCGCCAGCAACTGGAAAGCTATCTGTTGCCTTGTCAGATTGTTGCCACAATTGAGCAGGGCTTTGCCAGACATTTATTCACCCCAGGGCTGTATGCTCGTTGCTTTGACTGCCGGGATTAAAAGGGGAATAAGATGAATAAAGGTTTGCATAGAAAACGCCTGAGTAAGCGTTTGCTGCTGCCCATGTTGCTGTGTTTATTGGCTCAACAAACGCAGGTTGTGGCAGCGGCGCAGACCAAGGTCAGTGACGTCGGCTCTGAGGTCACGGCCGAGGGGTGGCAAGAGGTACGCCGCTGGGACAAACTGTTCGAATCCGCAGGTGTTAAAGGCTGTTTGCTGCTTTGGGATCAAAAGCGTTCTTTGGGGCTCTCCAACAATCTAAGTCGCGCCGCCGAAGGTTTTATTCCGGCTTCTACCTTTAAGATCCCCTCCAGCCTTATTGCGTTGCAAACCGGGGCAGTGCGCGATGAAACCAGTCGTTTTAGCTGGGACGGAAAGGTTCGTGAAATTGCTGCCTGGAACCGGGACCAGAGTTTTCGCACCGCAATGAAGTATTCTGTGGTGCCTGTGTATCAGCAGTTGGCAAGGGAGATAGGCCCCAAAGTGATGGCAGCTATGGTGCGGCAGCTGCAATATGGCAATCAGGATATCGGCGGTCAAGCGGACAGTTTCTGGCTCGACGGCCAACTTAGGATAACGGCGTTTCAACAGCTGGATTTTCTGCAGCAACTGCATGACAACAAGTTGCCTGTGTCCGAGCGCAGCCAGCGAATTGTCAAACAGATGATGCTGACCGAAGCGAGTACTGACTATATCATTCGTGCCAAGACAGGCTATGGTGTGCGGCATACGCCGGCCATAGGTTGGTGGGTCGGTTGGTTGGAGTTGGACGACAACACTGTCTATTTCGCCATTAACCTGGATCTGGCCTCAGCTGGCCAGTTACCGTTGCGCCAACAACTGGTGAAACAGGTGCTCAAGCAGGAACAGCTACTGCCTTGAGTATGGCTGGCACGGAATATAGAGAGCCAAAAATAAGTCACAGAAGGCCGACTTGTGTGCTGTGCTATTGATTCCTCAGCCTACTTTCATCTGCAAAGATTGGCTACATCATTAAAGATTGCAATGACTCCTGACTGTTGAAGCGTTTGGTGAAAAAGTCCAGAAACACACTGATATTGGTCGCCAGTTGCCGACGGGAGGAATAGACGCCATAGACCTTAAAGGGCTCTATGGGCCATTCCTGCAGCAGCGGCACCAGGGCGCCACTGGCCAGTTCGTTCTTGCATACCGAATGGGACAACATGGCGATGCCAAAATCATCCAGCGCCAGTTGCTTGACCATGATGGCACTGTTTACCCGAGTGCGGCGCCTGAAGCTGGCCATGGTTTTGCGGCTACCCTTTCCCAGCGGCCAAATGGGGGCCGAACGGGAGGTACCCAGCAAGATACCATCGTGGCGGGCCAGATCTCTCGGGGTTGCCGGCGTTCCTTTGGACTTGAGATAGCCAGGGCCTGCCACCAGAATCGGCTGACGTTCAAACAGGAGCCGGGCGACAAGATCCGAAGGCTGCAGCGGGCCATACTTGATGGCGATATCATAGCCTTCGCCTACCAAGCCCACATCGGCATCGGTAAACTGTACATCCAGTTCGACCCCAGGATAGAGACGCATAAAGCCGCTGCAGAGATTGGCGATTAACTCTTGGCTGAATGAAACCGGGATCGCAATCCGCAATGAACCGGAAACATCGTTATGGGTATTCTCGATTGTGGCTTTTGCCGCTTCCACTTCGTTGCAGATGCTGTCACAGTGTTGATAAAAGAGCGCGCCCACCTGAGTGAGGCTTATTGAGCGGGTATTTCGTTGCAGCAGACGTACCCCAAGCTGTTGTTCCAGTTGGGCGATTTTTCGGCTAATGGTAGACTTTGGCAGGCCGGTTTCACGGGCCGCCTGAGAGAAGCCTTCTGCTCTGACCACTGCTGCAAATAGGAGCATCCCATTCAAATCTGGCATGTTTTTATTACTGTCTCAAAAATGGAACATAGCGTCTAAGGCAGTTTAATGGCATTTGACGGGATAACAAAGGTATATTTACTGGCTAAAAAATTTCAGAGGCTTAGCAGAGGATCGATAGATGACCAGCAAGAAGCAGCCCGCAAACACGACTCAAGCCCAGACTCCGGATCCCCTGTTTTTGCAGGCGGAGCATTTGGCTAAAGATTTTTCGCTGTTCCCAGAGCACAGCAAACAGAGCCTTTCAGAAGAGATAAAGGGTCTGTTGGATGACGATGCCATCCAGAGTAACTTAAAGTCATTGGCGCAGTTGGATGTGGATGGCTATGTTGCCAAAGTTATCCAGCCTACCCAGGACAAGAACCGTCCAGGTGCCAAAAGGATCATTGCCGATCTGAAAGGCAAAATGATCGCCGAGAGCCACAACGGCCCATTCTACAGCGCCGAAATAGAGCTGAATTTTGGTGGTCGTAACCGCCGCATCGGCTTTATCGCCCAGGAGCGCACCACGGCCAACGGTGCCTGGATGCCGGAGCACCACCTGCAGGCCTGTGAGGCGATTCGCCATTTTGCCGAATTGTCCATGCCCATCGTTTACTTGATTGATACCCCCGGAGCCGATGCCGGTGAAGTGGCCAACAGCCACAACCAGGCGCATTCTATTTCCAAGGCGATTGCCGAAAGTGCCAACGTCGATGTGCCGACTCTGGGTATAGTGATTGGTGCTGGCTACTCGGGCGGGGCTATTCCACTGGCGGCGGCCAATATACTGTTGTCGCTGCGTGATGGTATTTTCAACACCATTCAGCCTCAGGGCCTGCAGAGCATTGCCCGCAAGTACAACCTTTCATGGCAGGAGTGTGCCAAGTCTGTGGGCGTGTCCCCGGAAGAGCTTTACACTTCAGGTTGTATCGATGGCATTGTGGATTTCTCTCCTTATGATCGCGATGAGCGTCAGCACAATCTGCGCCGCGCCATCATCAGCGCCATCGAAGCCATTGAGCGCGCTGCGGTGCAGTTTGTAAAAGAATCCGATGACCTGCGCGAACATTATGATCGCAGCCTCAAGCGTTTCCTCGAGCCTTCCAAGAGCCTCAAGGCGTTGGAGTCCAACGCGGAAATGTCGGTTGCTATCAGCCCGACCATGCACCTTAACCTGTTCGGCAGCGCCTACCGTTATTTGCGTTATTTGACCTTGCGTAGCCGTATTCACTCCATCTCGATGGATCAGTATGGTCGCCTGTCCAAGGTGAGTGTGCCGGAAGGGGATCTGTTGGCCCGGATCCAGAAAGAGCAGGAGAAGGTGTTCCAGGCTTGGCTGTCCAGTCCGGATAAACTGGTTTACGACGAAGAACTCAACAAACTGTGGAGTAACTTCATCTCCAAGCGTGATGATGTTTCCACCGAGCGCAACATGCTGACCCGTCTGATCCTGGGTGAGCCGAAAGAGAATTACAAGAAGGCCCGTAAGGCGCTGTTGTTCAACATTGGTTGGTCTTTGTATCACCGCTGGAAGAGTAATGCCGCCAACAACTTCAAGGGGCTTATCCACTATCTGGAAACTCTGCCGGCAGAAGTGACCCAGGCGCCTTGGCCTGAACTGAACCAACTGACAGTATTGGATGTCGTGGTCAATGAAGAACTGCGTGAAGACTTCATTTGGCAGTGTTACAACATCCTGATCTTTAACGCGCTGTACGACAATGTCGTGGGTAACCTGGCCTCTATCGCCAAGGAAGCCATGATGGCCAAGAGCCTGTCGCGTCAGTCTGTTGATGGCTTGCTGCACAAGTCTATCGACCGGGCGATTTCCACTCAGGATACCGCCAACGACAAGAGCAAGTTCTACAAGTGGCTGAAGTACTTCATGTCACAGTCCAACCGCGCTGAACTGCTGACCAAGACTGAGCAGTGGAAGAGCGTGGGTTTCCCACAGCTGAACGATTCGCTGTTCGTTATCCTGACTTACTTCTTCGAACGTCTGTTGCCGGAATACTTCGACAGTGAAGAGGATAAGGGCAAGTACACAGGTGCCATCAACCCGGTGCGTATCGGTCGTCGTAAGGACTTCTGGAACCGTTTGACCATGGGTTACCAGGATCTGCTGATCCAGAAGGTGCTGCGTGACGAGAAGAAAGCCGGCAATATGACCTGGGAAAATATCATCGCCAAGTTCTTCAAGAACTTCGATGAGCTCAACGGCGACAAGATGTCGGCCAACTTGCTCAACTTCCCAGGCTTCCGTCTCTCTATTGAAGATGCACTCGACAAGGGCATTCGCCCCTGCGGTTTGATCACGGGTCTGGCAGACTTTGAACATGGCGGTAAGGCGCTGCGTGTCGGGGTTGCCGTATCCAACACCGCCTTCCAGGCCGGTGCCTTCGATATGGCCAGTGCCGAGAAGTTCTCCGCCCTGCTTATTGAGTGTGCCAAGCGCAGGCTGCCGGTGATCTGCTTTATCAGCTCCGGCGGTATGCAGACCAAAGAGGGGGCTGCTGCGCTGTTCTCCATGGCCGTGGTGAACGATCGTATTACTCGTTTCGTGCGTGACAACGAACTGCCTGTGCTGATGTTCGGTTTCGGTGACTGTACCGGTGGAGCCCAGGCTTCCTTCGTGACTCACCCTCTGGTGCAGACTTATTATCTGTCCGGTACCAATATGCCGTTTGCCGGTCAGATGGTGGTACCTGCTTACCTGCCATCCACTTCGACTCTGTCCAACTACCTGTCCAAGGTACCCGGAGCGATGAATGGCCTGGTCAACAATCCATTCAGCAATCAGCTCGATGAACAGCTCAAGAGCATAGATCCTCTAATGCCTATGCCTAACGCTGAGATAAGTGATGTGTTGACCAATGCTCTGTCGACTTTGGTGGTTGAAGTTGAAGAGGTCAGCGAAGAGATAGTACAGGACGATCCTCGTGCCCTGATGAAGCCTATCGACAAGGTGCTGGTACACGCCCGAGGCTGTACAGCGGTGAAACTGATCCGCAAGGCGCACGACAATGGCATTAATGTGGTACTGGTGGCGTCCGATCCTGATATGACTTCGGTTCCTGCCGACATGCTCAAGGAAAACGACAAGCTGGTTTGTCTCGGTGGTAATACTTCCGACGAGTCCTACCTGAACGCTTACTCAGTGTTGAAAGTGGCCGAGTATGAGCAGGTAGACGCGCTGCACCCCGGGATTGGCTTCCTGTCGGAAAGCCCACAGTTTGCTGCCCTGTGTGTGAACAACGGCGTGAACTTTGTTGGCCCAAGTGTGCACTCGATGACAACCATGGGTAACAAGTCCAACGCCATCAAGACCTCTCAGGCACAGAATGTGCCCGTGGTACCCGGCTCTCACGGTATTCTGACCAACGCCGAGCAAGCGGTTAACGTGGCCAACGAAATCGGCTACCCAGTGCTGCTCAAAGCGGTACAAGGTGGTGGCGGTAAGGGTATCCAAGTGGTTAAGCGCCCCGAGGATATGATTGGCCTGTTCCAGAAAACCTCCACCGAAGCGGCTGCCGCTTTTGGTAACGGTGACCTGTACCTGGAAAAATATGTGACTTCCCTGCGTCACATTGAAGTTCAGCTGCTGCGTGACAAGTTCGGCAACACCAAGGTACTGGGTCTGCGTGACTGCTCGGTGCAGCGTAACAACCAGAAGGTGATTGAAGAGTCCGGTTCCACCATGCTGCCTGAAGAACTCAAGCAGAAGGTGATGGAATACACCCGTGCTCTGGGTGATGCCACCGACTATATGGGCGCAGGTACCGTTGAGTTCATCTATAACCTGGATGCCAACGAAGTCTACTTTATGGAGATGAATACCCGTCTGCAGGTAGAGCACCCGGTAACCGAAGCGACTTCCGGTATTGATATCGTCAGCGCCCAATTCGATGTGGCAGCCGGTCGCTCCATTGAAGATCTGCAGCCGCAGGAAATCGGTTATGCGATGGAAGTGCGGGTGACAGCCGAGAAGGCGGCACTGGACAGCCAGGGCGTTCTGCAGTTGGTGCCAAACCCGGGGCTTATCACTGAGTGCGTGATGCCTGAGCGCGATGATGTGGAAATCATCTCTATCGCGGCCGATGGCAAAGAAGTGTCGCCATACTACGACAGCCTGATTGCCCAGATCATCATCCGTGGTGAAAGCCGGGACGATGTGATTGCCAAGATGTATGACTATCTGGATCAGGTGGTCATCAAGGGTATCGCCACCAACATCCCGCTGCTGAAGCGGATCCTGGCCGACGAGACCTTCCGTGAAGGCGTGTATGACACCAACTATCTGCCGCGCCTGATGGCCGAGCTGGATATCCCAGCCCTGATCGCCGAAATGGAAGCCGCTGCCGAAACTCAAGGTGTGGATACCGAATCGCTGCGTGTGGGTGAGTCCAACGAGCTCAAGGTGTTGGCTCAGGGCGCGGGTATCTTCTATACCTCTCCGGCACCGGGCGAAGCCGACTTCGTTAAGGAAGGCGATATAGTGACTGTCGATCAGACGCTGGCACTGACCGAAGCGATGAAGATGTTCTCTCAGGTGACACTGGCAGGCTTTAACCGCAAAGGCGCCGAGCTGTATCCAGAGGACAAGAAATACCGCATCGAGCGGATCCTCAACAGTAATGGTCAACAGGTGTCCCAAGGCGATTTGCTGTTTGTGGTTTCCCCAGTGGAAGACTGAGGTTACAGATAGTCAGCTCAGGTAAATCGTGAACTGTTAAGCCTGAGTGTTTGCAGTTTCATTTATAAAGTTAAAAATCCGGTGGCTAACAGTCATCGGATTTTTTATTTAACTCTCAGCATACCTTACACAATTGCCTAAGGTCTTGCTGAAAGCTTGTCTGCCATTGGCTTGTTTCCCATCAATCTATTTGCTGCTGGTTTAAGTTCCTATTTGCGGGACATAGACATTAAATGACAACCAATATGATAAAAATCAATATGATAAAAAAATGCCAGCCGCCCTAAAGCTGACTGGCACTTGCCAAATGGTCAATAGTTGATGAATGAAGAAGAATGAGTTTAAAATTCCCGGGTACTTAAACTATCAGTACCCTTTGAAAACTATGTCAATACAGTTTAGAACTTGTAATCCAAGGTCAAATATACTTGCTGGCTGTCATTAATTTCGATGCCGTTCTTTTCATAGTCCTGGGCCAGGTAACGATAGCCAAGGTCTGAGGAGAAATGTTCACTCCATTTGTACTGGACACCGACTTGACCACCCCAGACGAAATCTGTTGAAGATTTGCCGGCAATCTTGTTGTCATTGGCGCCCATACTGACACCGGCGAACAGATTGACATCTTTATGCACCGGCAATAGGTAATCATAGGATACCAGCCAGCTGTATTGTTCCTGTTTGTAGTTGTTGGCGGCAACGCTGAACTTATCTTCCATGTAACCAAAAGTACCGGTAATACGGTGTTGCTGTTCAATCAGCATACCTATACGTGCCTGATAGCTCATATCTTCGGTGTCTTTATTGACTACACCCTCAATTTCATCAGCCTGGTAGCCCAGACCTGCCCCGGCGAAGTACTCTATCTCGACTGCTTGTGCACTGCTACATACCAATGCTGCTCCTGCAGCCATCATCATTATTTTGTTCAGTTTCATCATAGACTCCTAAGACTGCTAAGTCGTTTTATTAAAATGTTTATCGGGTTGATGAGTCATACTTTAAGGTAAGTTAAGCGCTTACAGAAGCCCGCAACTATGTGTCTCTTTGTCTCAAAAAATAGAACAATAAGAGCCTTGTCACAGAGATAGCTTCAGATCTTGTGTGATAACTATGAGGGGAGGGGATGATGCTGGGATTGCCGCCGATAAAGTCTCTATCTACTTGATTGTATTGTGTATTTTGGGTTGTCCAAGTTGGAGTTGTTAGGCAGGTTGTGCACAAGTCCCATGCGTGCGTAGCGTCGGTTTACCGGCTTGGATGTAAGGTGTTTTAAGCCGTCGAAGCTCCAAGCTCATTCATATAATTTTATTATTTAACAGTTGGTTAGGTTTTTATTGGCGATTTGGTGAGTGCATGTTTTTACCCTTCCTGAACCTGAGCTGACTCATTGCCAATAATCCTTCGGGATATCCAACACCGCTGATATAGATGCTGATGTTTTCGCGGCCTTTACACCAGCCCTCGGGGCGAAAGCCCAGAGGGCTGTGATTGGAGACAATAACGGATTTTGGGAAGCGCTTGTTTTAAAGAGGAACAATGGTCAGCAATCAGGGGCTCTGATGAGAAAAGGCGAAAGCCCCTGAACAGCTCAGTTGTTCGCTTAAGAGCCTCTTTTACTCAGGATCATAATCCAACACCGGGGCCAGCCATTTTTCGGCTTCGGCCACTGTCATCCCTTTGCGGCGGGCGTAGTCTTCCACCTGATCTCGGCCTATGTTGCTTACCCCAAAATAGCGTGATTGCGGGTGCGCAAAGTACCAGCCGCTGACCGCCGCCGTGGGGTACATGGCAAAGCTTTCGGTGATCTTGAGGTCGATACACTCGTTTGGCTTAAGAAGCTGCCAAAGCAGGCCTTTTTCCGTGTGGTCCGGGCAGGCAGGGTAGCCGGGAGCCGGGCGTATGCCCTTGTACTTTTCACGAATAAGCGCCTCGTTATCCAGGTTTTCTTCGCTGGCATACCCCCAGAACTCCTTACGCACCCGCTCGTGCATCCGCTCGGCGAAGGCTTCGGCCAGGCGGTCGGCCAGGCACTTGAGCATGATGGCGCTGTAGTCATCGTGGGCCGCCTCAAAACGGGCAATATGGGCGTCGATGCCATGGCCGGCGGTGACCGCAAATCCACCCATATAGTCGGCCACGCCGCTCTCTTTGGGAGCAACAAAGTCAGAGAGACAGAAGTTGTGGTTGCCCACCCGCTCCAGCTGCATCCGTAGATGATGGGTGGTCAGCAACACTTGGCTGCGAGAGTCATCTGTGTAGATCTCGATATCATCGAAGTTGACGCTGTTGGCGGGAAAGAGGCCGATAACCCCCTTGGCGGTGAGCCACTTCTCTTGGATGATTTGCTCCAGCATCGCCTTGCCGTCGGCATAGACTTTACGGGCCTCAGTACCAACGACTTCATCATCCAGGATCTGCGGGAAATGACCGTGCAACTCCCAGGCGCGGAAAAACGGCGTCCAGTCGATGCGCTCGAGTAAGTCCTCCAGCGGATAGTCGTCAAACACCTGGATCCCCGGGGTGTTGGGTTTCACTGCTTGATAGTTGGCCCAGTCGTGGCTGCAGCGGTTATCCCGTGCGATTTGCAAGGGCACTATCTGTTTGCGCTTGGTCTGCGACAGGCGCTTTTGGCGCATCATTTCATATTCGCGGTAGGATTCGTCTATGGTGGCCTGGCGGGTTTCATTGTTGATGAGCTTGCTGACCATAGGCACGGCGCGCGAGGCATCGGCGATATAGATGGCGCCGTGGGGGTAATGGGGCGCTATCTTTACTGCGGTATGGATCTTGGAGCAGGTGGCACCACCGATAATCGCCGGCAGGGTCAGACCTTCGCGCTCGAAGGTTTTAACGTTGTGCACCATCTCATCCAGGCTCGGGGTAATGAGCCCGGACATGCCTATGATGTCGACCTTCTCGGCCTTGGCAACTTCGATGATTTTCTCCACCGGAACCATGACACCCAGATCTATCACTTCATAGCCATTACAGGCCAGCACCACCCCGACTATGTTCTTGCCTATGTCGTGAACATCGCCCTTGACCGTGACCATCAGCACCTTGCCGTTGCTCTGGCCTTCGACTTTTTCGGCTTCGATATAGGGATTGAGATAGGCGACCGCCTTTTTCATCACCCGGGCGGACTTGACCACTTGCGGCAAAAACATCTTACCGGCGCCAAAGAGATCGCCCACCACGTTCATGCCGTCCATCAGCGGGCCTTCAATCACATCCAGCGGCCGCTTGGCCTGCAGGCGCGCTTCTTCGGTGTCGGCGTCTATGTACTCGGTGATCCCTTTCACCAACGCGTGTTCCAGGCGTTTGTTGACCGGCAACTTGCGCCATTCGAGATCTTCTTTCTTGCCTGCGCCGCCCGGGCCACCTCGATACTTCTCGGCGACTTCGAGCAGCTGCTCTGTGTTACTGGAGTCGGCAACCGGGCAGGGCAGGTTGAGCACCACGGCCTCTACCTTCTGCTTCAGCTCAGGGTCGATATCATCATAGATGGCCAACTGACCGGCGTTGACTATGCCCATATCCATCCCCGCCTTGATGGCGTGATAGAGGAACACGGCATGAATGGCTTCCCGCACCGGGTTGTTGCCGCGGAAGGAGAAAGAAACGTTGGACACCCCGCCGGAAATCATCGCATGGGGTAGGTTGGCCTTGATATCTGCAATGGCGCCGATAAAGTCCACCGCATAGTTATCGTGCTCCTCTATGCCGGTGGCGATGGCGAAGATATTGGGGTCGAAGATAATATCTTCCGGCGGGAAGCCCACCTTATCCACCAGCACCCGGTAGGCGCGGGTACAGATCTCGGTTTTGCGCTCCCGAGTGTCGGCCTGGCCCTGTTCGTCGAAGGCCATGATGATGGCGGCGGCGCCGTAGCGCTTCACCAGTTTGGCCTGTTCAATAAACTTGGCCTCGCCCTCTTTGAGGGAGATGGAGTTGACTATTCCCTTGCCCTGAATGCACTTGAGCCCGGCCTCAATCACCTCCCACTTGGAGGAGTCGATCATCACTGGCACCTTGCTGATATCCGGCTCTGAGGCGATAAGGTTGAGGAATTTCTGCATCATCTCGACCCCGTCGAGCATACCCTCATCCATGTTGATATCTATGATCTGGGCGCCGTTTTCTACCTGGTCACGGGCCACCTCCAGCGCGGTTTCGTACTGGCCTTCTTTGATTAACTTGAGAAACCGGGCCGAGCCGGTGACATTGGTGCGCTCGCCCACATTCACAAACAGGCTGTTTGCATCTATGGTCAGGGGTTCCAGTCCGGAGAGGCGACATGCTACCGGCAGCTCAGGCAGCGGCCTTGGTGCATGAAGGCTAACAGCTTCAGAAATCGCCTTGATATGCGCAGGCGTGGTGCCGCAGCAGCCGCCGACAATATTGAGCAGCCCCTCTTCGGCCCAGGGGCCTATCACGCTTGCCATCTCTGCCGGAGTCTCGTCATAGCCGCCGAATTCATTGGGCAGGCCGGCATTGGGGTGCGCCGAGACAAAGCACTCGCTGATACGGGAAAGCTCCTCGACATAGGGCCGCAGTTCTTTCGGGCCCAGGGCGCAGTTGAGGCCTATACTCAGCGGCTTGATATGTCTGAGAGAATGGTAAAAGGCCTCTGTGGTTTGCCCTGTCAGGGTGCGGCCCGAGGCATCGGTAATGGTGCCGGAAATCATCACCGGCAACTTTTGGTCCAGTTTCTCGAACACATTTTCGATGGCAAACAACGCCGCCTTGGCATTGAGAGTATCGAAGATGGTTTCCACCAGGATGATGTCGGCGCCACCGGCGATCAGCGCCTCGGTGGATTCGCTGTAGGCCAACACAAGATCGTCGAAATGTATGTTGCGAAAGCCGGGGTCATTCACATCCGGGCTGATGGAGCAGGTGCGGTTGGTGGGGCCGAGCACCCCGGCCACATAGCGGGGAATACCGCTGGCGGCGGCCACTTCATCGGCCACTTCGCGGGCGATTCTGGCGCCTTGGTAATTGATCTCCGCCGCCAGGCTCTGCATCTCGTAGTCGGCCATGGCAATGGTGGTGGCGTTGAAGGTGTTGGTTTCTATGATGTCGGCACCGGCCAGCAGGTATTCCCTGTGAATGGTCTTGATGATCTCGCTCTGGGTCAGTACCAGCAGATCATTGTTGCCTTTGACATCGCAATGCCAATCTTTGAAGCGCTCGCCGCGGTAATCGGCTTCTTCCAGCTTGTAGTCCTGGATCATGGTGCCCATGGCGCCATCTAAAATCAGGATCCGCTCTTTGAGGGTCTGTTTGAGCTTGAACTCTGTCTGGCTTGGGGAGTGCTGGGAAGTCGCCATAGGGTTACCTTTCATACCTGTCTTATTGCTGTTTTACATTCGCGGTGCTTGGCATCCGCGACATCATCTCTGCCGACCTGACGCCCGGGACACTATCTGGCATGATAGCCAAAGGCGTGTGTGGGCGCGGAAAGTTATTTTGGACATTTATACGTATAGACGTCCATAATATACGGATTCCGGCGGCCTGCGGCAAGGTTAAATTGGCCCGGTAACCACCGGACTCTGACGGGAGAAGTGTGTGGCTGAACATAGGCAACTGAATATCTATCTGCTGCGGCACGGTGAATGTGAAGGCGGCGAGATTATCCGCGGCCGCAGTGATGTGGCCCTGAGCGATGAGGGCAAAGCGCAGATGTGGCGTAGCTGGCGGGCTATCAGTAGTGCGCTGGAACAGTTGCCGAGTGCTCCCGACCGCCTGACGCTGCTGAGCTCTCCGGCCCAGCGTTGCCAGGCCTTTGCCGCCGAGCTCAAGGCCGATATGCCCGACTATTTCCCGGCGCCGCTGCAGCAGCATGACTGGCTCTGGGAGCTGGACTTCGGTGACTGGGACGGCATGAAGGTGGCGAGTGTCTATCAGCAGCATAGCGAGGCGGCCGAAGCCTTCTGGCGTGACCCTGTGGCCAATACTCCGCCGGGCGGGGAATCGCTGCCAGCCTTTCGTAGCCGGGTGTTGGATGGCTGGCAGACTATGGTGCAGCGCTGGCTTGCGAGAGAGGTTAGTTGTTCCGAAAGCTCTGATTCAAGAGACTCTGGTTCAAAAGGCTCTGGTTCAAAAGGCTCTGCTTCTTCAACAAGCGCCGATGCAGCGCTGATCCTGACTCACAGCGGGGTTATCCGGCTGCTGTTGGCCGAGATTTTGCTGCCGGGGCAAATGCCGCCTGCGGCAGTGTTCAACGCCTTGGAGCTACCTTATGCGGCCTGGGTCAGAATAACCCTCTATGCCAGCCGTGATGCCAGCGGTGAAAGTGACCAAGAATGGCAGTGTTTCAGCAAGCTCCACTGGCCGCAATAGTGCGGAGCAAGCGTCCGGTGGTGATTGTGCTGCGCTATTGCGCCAGGCAATTGTGCCGAGCGATAAAACCGGGATAATAACCCCAAATGGCCGCCAAGTGCGGCAGCAGCCAGGGTGTTGGCACCTTTGCAGGTGAACCAACCCAGGGAACCGGGAAAGCCCGGACTGTGCCCGCAACTGTGAGTCGCCGTTGGCGACGAGTCAGGAGACCTGCCCAGGCTGATAAACCAAACCAGAAACCCGGGCGGGTAAACCGGGGGAGCGAATAGATGATTCTTCCACTGCAGCCTGAGCCTTCTGCCGGTCACAGGCTCAATGTCGGGGGGCGGTTATGAGCCTGGCACTCAAGGTACAACAGCTTAGCTGGCTTCCCGGTGGTCACAGCGTATTGGCCGATGTGGGTTTTGAGCTGCCAAGTGGCAAGATGCTCGGGCTCATAGGCCCCAATGGTGCCGGTAAGTCGAGCCTGCTGCGCTGCCTCTATCGTTATATCCGCCCGGACAGCGGCCAGATCCAGCTGTTTGGGCAGGATATCAATAGCTTGTCAGCCAAAGCTTTCGCCAAAGAGGTGGCCGTGGTGCTGCAGGATACCCCGGCCCAACTGGCACTGGATCTGACTCAATTAGTGGCCATGGGACTGACTCCCCACAAGGGTTTGTTTGATATGCCATCGGCGGCCGACAAGGCCCAGGTGCAGGCGGCATTGGCGCAGGTCGGGTTGCAGCACAAGGCCGCTGAGCCTTTCGCGCAGCTTTCCGGCGGTGAGAAGCAAAGGGCCTTGATTGCCCGCGCCATAGTGCAGCGCCCCAAGCTTTTGATCCTGGACGAGCCCACCAATCATCTGGATATCCGCTATCAGATCCAGATCCTCGAGCTGGTGCGCAACCTGGGGGTCACGGTGATCGCCTCGATTCACGATCTCAATCTGGCCTCGGCCCTGTGTGACGAACTCTTGCTGCTGGATAACGGCCGCCGTATTGCCCACGGCTCGCCCCAGAGCGTATTGACCGAAGACAGAATTGCCGGTGTCTTCGGTGTCTGCTGCCAGGTGGGGACGCATCCGCAGTTAGGAAGGCCGCTGATCCACTACTTTTACGGCTATCAGTCGCCAGAGCCTGGTCACGGCAAGGCTGTAAGCTCGGCGGCTCTCGCTAGTGGCAAGGTTCACGGCGCTGCGATAGTCGAGCCAATGGCAGGGCCTGCCTCGGCCGAAACCTGTGTTGCCCACAAGGAAACTGACCGGCGCCCAGGCTCGGTGGGAGGTGGCGCATGACTACTTCCATGGTCGCACCGGGGCGCTCGCTTATCGGCTGGTTTCTCAAGCCCTTGCCCAGACTTTACTGGTGCTGGCTGCTGTTGCTGCTCGGCACTGTGTTGACACCCTTGGCCGCCGCCGGTTTTGGCGCCGCAGATATTAGTCTCTTCGATGTGGCAAGAGTGATTGGCAAACACCTGCTGGGCGTGGGTGAGCCGTCCGCTATCAGCGAGCGTATCGTCTGGGATCTGCGCCTGCCGCGTATCTTGCTGGCCTTTATCGCCGGCAGCGGTCTGGCATTGTCGGGTTATGTATTGCAGGCGGTGACCCGCAACCCGCTGGCCGATCCTTACCTGTTCGGTATCAGCTCGGGCGCCAGCTTCGGCGCGGTGGTCTCGGTCGCCCTGGCGACCGGCCTTGGCCTGAGTTCGGCCATCTCCGGGATATCGCTGCCGCTGGGAGCCTTTATCGGTGCCAGTTTGGCCGTGCTCATGGTACTGCTGCTCGCGGGCAGGAATATCGGCAACCAGATAGAGAGAATGTTGCTCTCCGGGGTCGCCATCTCCTTTATGTTCAGCGCCCTCACCAGCTTGATCTTGTATTTTTCTACCCCGCAGGCCACCACCTCCTTGCTGTTTTGGAGTCTGGGCAGTTTTGCCCGTGCCAGTTGGGATGGGCTTGGACTGCCCACTCTGGTGGTGCTGGCGGCCTTACTGGTGATCCTGGCCTTCAAGCGTCAGGTACTGGCGATGCTTGCCGGTGATGAAACCGCCCACACTCTGGGAATCAGGGTGCAAAGACTCAGGGTTTCCATGCTGCTGCTATGCTCGCTTATTACCGCCACTTTGGTGGCCCACTGCGGCGGGATAGGTTTTGTGGGGCTGATGGTGCCTCATATTGTCAGGTTGTTGCTGCCGGGGCAGCACCCCATGGTGCTGACGGCACTGGCGGGCGGCCTGTTTATGGTTTGGGTCGACGTGCTGGCTCGCAGCATACTGCCCACCCAAGAGCTGCCGGTGGGGGTGATCACCTCGGCCATCGGCAGTCTGTTTTTCCTGATGGTGCTGCGTAAACGCGGCCAATAACGATAAGAGAGGGAAGGATGTACCAGGTTGCAGCAATCAATCACGCGCTGGATGACGCGATTCAGGCCCGCATAGACAACAAGACCAAACCCCTGGGCGCTTTGGGTGAGTTGGAGGCTTTGGCGCTGCAGTTGGGGCGCATTCAGCTCGGTTCCGCCACTGATGAGTTGGTCATCCGCCGTCCCGTGATGCTGGTGTTTGCCGCCGACCATGGTATTGCCGCGGCCGGGGTGTCGATTGCCCCCAGCGAGGTGACCACTCAAATGGTGCTCAACTTTGTTGCCGGCGGCGCCGCCATCAATGTGTTTTGTCGCCAGACCGGCTTCGAGCTGGAGGTGATTGACTGCGGCATTCTCAGCCCCTTGGGGATCCCCGAGGTTACAGAGCAGCGCCTGGGCGCCGGCACCGGGCCTATCCACAAACGCGCCGCCATGACTCTGGGTGCTGTGCATCAAGGGTTTGCCATGGCGCGCACCTTGGTAAAACGCCATATCGATGCCGGCAGCAACCTGCTGGCGCTGGGGGAGATGGGAATAGGCAACACCTCTTCTGCCGCCGCCGTGATGGCCGCCCTGACCGGCCTGCCTGTGAGTGAATGTGTCGGCCGCGGCACCGGCATAGATGCCGCGACGCTTAAGCGCAAATGCCTGCTGATAGAGCAGGCACTGCTGCTGCACCACTGCGAGCTGACCGAGCCGCTCAGTATCCTCGCCTGCCTCGGAGGCTTTGAAATAGTGCAGATGACAGGGGCCATGTTGGCGGCGGCCGAATTTGGCGTGCCCGTGCTGGTGGACGGTTTTATCGCGTCGACAGCGGCGCTGGCGGCTGTGCGTTTGGCGCCAGGGGTGAGGGATTATCTTATTTTTGCCCATGAGTCTGAAGAGCGCGGCCACAAGTTGCTGCTCGAGGCCATGTCCGCCAAGCCCTTGCTCAGGCTTGGGCTCAGGTTGGGCGAAGGCTCGGGCGCGGCGCTGGCGCTGCCTTTGGTGCAGGCGGCGGCCAACTTCTACAACCAGATGGCCAGCTTTGGTGAAGCCGGGGTCGACAAGGTGGTAGAGCCTGCTACCCAAGAGGTGCTCTGATGGGATTCTGGCTCGGACAGCTGCGGCTATTTTTGATCGCAATAGGTTTTTTCACCCGTATTCCTGTACCCAGCGCCCTGACGGTGGACAGCGACAGCCTCAACAAGGCCAGCCGCTACTTTGGCCTGGTGGGCGTTGTGGTGGGCTTGATCTCCGCCTTGGTGTTACTGCTGGCTGCCGGGATATTGCCAAGCTCCATCGCCATAGTGCTGGCGATGATTAGCAGTGTGCTGGTTACCGGCGGTTTTCATGAAGATGGCCTGGCCGATACCGCCGATGGTTTCGGCGGCGGTTGGCGGGTTGAAGACAAACTGAAAATCATGAAAGACAGCCGCCTTGGCAGCTATGGCGCCTTGGCATTGGTGTTGGTGTTGTTGCTCAAGTACCAGTTACTGCTGGAGTTAGCACTTTACGACATCAACCAGGCGGCGCTGGCCCTGGTATTGGCGCACTGTGTCAGCCGGGTGACGGCGGCCAGCATTATCTTCAGCGAAACCTATGTTCGCGACGAGGGCAAGAGCAAACCTTTGGCGCAGCAGCAGGGGCTCAATGAGCTGGGTATTTTGCTGCTGACTGGAATTGTGCTGACGGCACTGCTGTCCACCACGCTGCTGTTCTGGCTATTGCCGACCATGTTGCTGCTGCGTTGGGCCCTGGTGTTCTGGTTCCGGCGCCAGATTGGCGGTTACACCGGCGATACCCTGGGGGCGGCGCAGCAGGTGAGTGAGCTGGCGGTTTATATGCTGTTGCTGGCATTGGGAGGCAGCCCTGCATGATCCATCTTATTCTGGGCGGTGCCCGCAGCGGCAAGAGTGGTTACGCCGAGCGGCAACTGGCCGACTTGTGCCCGGCCAATGTCCGCCCCTGGTATCTGGCAACGGCCGAGGCCGCCGATGAGGAGATGGCCCGGCGTATCGCCCACCATCAAACTGAACGCCAAGGCGGCAGCCTCGAATGGCAGTTGGCCGAGGTGCCGCTCGATTTGGCCAAGGCGCTTGTGCAGCGCTCAGGCTCTGGAGCGCCGGTATTGGTAGACTGCCTGACGCTTTGGCTCAGTAATCAGCTCTGCTTAGGTGCTGATATGGCTTGCGAACGCGCGGCCTTGCTGCAGGCGGTAGCCGGGTTTGACGGCGATCTGCTGCTGGTGAGCAACGAAGTCGGCTCCGGCATAGTGCCGCTTGGGGAGCTGAGTCGGCGTTTTGTCGATGAGGCCGGTTGGCTCAATCAGGCGCTGGCCGCCAAGGCCGACAGAGTCACTCTGGTGGTCGCAGGTTTACCGCTGGCGTTAAAGCCTGTGAGCTCTGATAGCAGTGGCGCCCTGGGCTTGAGCGTTTCGGGTACAAGCCCGGATCAGCGGGGTAAGGTATGAGTAATCCAGTACCCCATAATGGCGCAGAACTTAAAGCTGAATTGTCGGCTCTGGCCCGGCCTGGCCGCAGCCTTATGGTGCAGGGCACCACTTCGGATGCCGGTAAGAGCACCTTGGTGGCCGGACTCTGTCGTGTGTTTCATCGTCATGGTCAGCGAGTGGCGCCCTTCAAGCCGCAAAATATGGCGCTCAACAGCGCCGTCACCCGGGATGGCGGTGAAATTGGCCGGGCCCAGGCGCTGCAGGCGGTGGCCGCCGGTCTTGAGCCGAGAATCGACTTCAACCCGGTATTGCTTAAACCCAGCTCAGATACCAAGGCGCAGGTGATTATTCAGGGCAAGGCGCTGACCAGCCTGGAAGCCGCCGCCTTTTTCGGCCCCGAGAGTCGTGACTATAAAGCCGCTGCCATGCAGGCGGTGTTGGCATCCTGGCACAGGTTGCAGCAGGAGTTTGACTGGCTGCTGGTAGAAGGCGCCGGTAGCCCGGCCGAAATCAATTTGCGCCAGGGCGATATTGCCAATATGGGCTTTGCCGAAGCGGTGGACTGCCCGGTGATCCTCATCGCCGATATTGACAAGGGCGGAGTATTTGCCCACCTGGTCGGTACCTTGGCCCTGCTGTCCGAGAGTGAGCAGGCGCGGGTAAAAGGCTTTGTGATCAATCGTTTTCGCGGTGATATCTCATTGCTGCAGTCCGGGCTGGATTGGCTCGAGGCTCACACCGGCAAGCCGGTATTGGGCGTATTGCCCTACCTTGATGCCCTGCATCTGGACGCCGAAGATGCACTGGTGCAGCCCACTGCTCAGTCTCAGGCTGCTACCGAGCAGCCGACAACAGCTCAATCAGCACGAGCTCAATCTGAAACAGCTCAAACTGGGACGCGACTGCGAGTCGGCGTCTTGGTGTACCCCAGGATCAGCAACCATACCGACTTTGACCCGCTGCGGCTGCATCCGGATATCGAGTTTTGTTATATAGGGCCGATCCATCAGGGCGAACTTCCAGGGCTGGATCTCCTGCTGTTGCCCGGCAGCAAGAATGTGCGCGCCGACCTGGCTTTTATCCGCCAACAGGGCTGGGATAAGGGCATAGCTCGCCATCTGCGTTACGGCGGCAAGCTTATCGGTATCTGCGGCGGCTTTCAGATGCTGGGGCAGAGCATTGCCGACCCCTTGGGGCTGGAAGACTTGCCCGGTACCAGCCAAGGGCTGGGCTACCTGCCGCTCACTACCGAGCTGCAAGTCGAAAAACAGCTGCTCAATGTCAGCGGTACCCTGAGGCTTGGGCAATCATCGGCGTCAGTCTCCGGCTATGAGATCCACTGCGGAGCGTCGCGGATCCCGAACCAATGCACCCAGCCACTGTTGCTTAATGAGCGAGGCAGTGACGGCAACTGTGCCAGCGCCACTGAGCCCGCAAAAATCACTAAACCTGCAAAAACCACAGCACCTACACAATTCCCAGCACTCCGCAGCGAAGGCCTGCTGTCGGAGGATAATCAAATTCTCGGCAGTTATTTGCATGGCCTGTTTGACAGCCCAGAAGCCTGTGAACTGCTGCTCGCCTGGGCCGGGATGACGGCGCCACAGGGCCATGCCGTGGATATCAATCAGCAGCGACAACAACAGCTGGATCGTTTGGCCGATGTGCTGGAGCAACATCTGGATTTCAATAAAATAATCAACATATTCAAAGAGGAAGACCCGGGTGACCGATAATAATCAAACCGATATCAAGGCAGAGCGTCATAAACAGCGGCAGCAGAAAGTAAAAGCGGCGGTGGATGCCAAAATCGCGGCCGCCACCGAAGAGAAGGGCATACTCCTGGTCGTGACAGGTAACGGCAAGGGCAAGTCCACCTCCGGCTTTGGCACTCTGGCCCGCGCGGTCGGTCATGGCAAGCAGGGCGCCGTGGTGCAGTTTATCAAGGGCACCTGGGAGTGCGGTGAGCGAAAGCTACTGGAAGGTGCCGGGGTCAAGTTCGAAGTCATGGGCACAGGCTTTACCTGGGACACCCAGGACAAAGCCAAGGATATCGCCGCCGCCGAAAAGGCCTGGGCGGCCGCCGAAAAATGGCTTCAGGATGCCAGCATAGACATACTGCTGCTCGATGAACTCACCTATATGGTCAGCTACCACTATCTGGATCTGCAGCGGGTGATAGATGCGTTGCAAAATCGCCCCCCCATGCAGCATGTGATCATCACCGGCCGCAACTGCCACAGGCAACTGATTGAATTGGCAGATACTGTCAGTGAGGTGAATAGCGTGAAGCATGCGTTTGAGGCGGGGGTTAAAGCGCAGCCTGGTTTCGACTACTGATATTTCTTCTATTTCTTCCTGTTTGCGACCGTGGCGTTATTGTCTGCGTCGGCTCACCCAATCACATACTCATTGTATGCTCATGGGCTGAGCTTCCTTGACGGCTTAGCCACAGCCGCAAACCGTTTGAAATAGGTGCATTTGCTCAGGAACTAAAGCTACTCGGCGGCTTTGTCAGTGCTTTATTTTTTGTTTGCGACCGTGGCGTTATTGTCTGCGTCGGCTCACCCAATCACATACTCATTGTATGCTCATGGGCTGAGCCTCCTTGACGGCTTAGCCACAGCCGCAAACAGTTTGAAATGGGTGCATTGGTTTAAGGATTGAAGTGTGTCAGCCCTCGACGACTGTGGCGTTATTGTCTGCGCCTGCTCCCCCAATCACATACTCATTGTATGCTCATGGGCTGAGCTTCCTTGACGGCTTAGCCACAGCCGCAAACAGTTTGAAATGGGTGCATTGGTTTAGGGATTGAAGTGTGTCAGCCCTCGACGACCGTGGCGTTATTGTCTGCGCCTGCTCACCCAATCACATACTCATTGTATGCTCATGGGTAGAGTCTCCTTGACGGCTTAGCCACAGCCGCAAACAGTTTGAAATGGGTGCATTGGTTTAGGGGCTGAAGCGACTCGGCGGTTTTTTGTTGCCTAAATCAGTGGAATCTTTTTGGCACTTCATGATCAGATCTTGCATCGCAGGTTTACGGTCAATGTCATGGGCAAGTCAAAGCGTAATATCACCAATTGGAAGCAATACAATCATGGGTGACCACCTTTAATGGTCGCTTAACCTCTACTTTTTACTGCCGTTATAAAGGGGGGGATTATCAAGGGGCTGAGGTGTTGATTCAAACTCGCCCCTTGGTTCATATTTTACATTTAGCTCTTGTCATAGTGACGGATGGGTAGCTGGCTGACGCTGTCTAGTCGCCAGGCGCCCTTCTCATACACGAAGCTAACGCTGTGCAGGGCATCCTTAAAGTCATAGCGTTGGTTCGAGTCTGGCAGGAGATTGTTAAACTCCAGCTGAATGTTCTGATAACCATCCTCGATAGACAACTTCCCCAGATGATTTGGCAGATCGATAAGGCGGCTCAGCGCCTTGTCCAACTCGCGATCTTGTATCGGCAGTTGCTGCTTAAACTGCTCACTGAACAGGGCTGCGAAGGCCTGTTTGTCCTTGCTGTGGATATAGGCGGCGTTGGTCCAGTCGGCCAACAAGAGTTCGAAGGTCTTGTTGGCCTGGGTCAGAGATGCGATTGGGGTCTTGTTGTCGTTGGTAAGGTAACTTTTAAGAGTCGCCTCGGCTTCTTCAAGGCCGCGCTCGAATATTTGCGCCACCTTTATCGCCGCCGGATCCTGGCTGGCCTTTAGCTCAGCGCTGACTCTGTTGACGGCCTCCACCCGCTCTTGCCAACTGTTGAAACCCTTCATTAAGCCTTGTAGTGAAGCTTTATGCTGCTTCATCGCTTCGGCGACAGCCTCATCCTGCTGGCGCGCCGCTCTGGCTTCGGAGCTCACATAATCTCTAAAGGTGCTGTTGAGTATGGTTTCGGGGGCATCGAAGTAGAGTCCCGCGCCGCTGTAGGGATCGACCCAGAGATCGCCTGTGTTTATTGGAGCTGATGGCTTAGGGTGGATATCGCCATAGTAGATTCGATCTAATTTGGCTTGGTTTTGGCTAAGGAAGGCGCCAATTGCCTTGCCATCAGTGGCGGACAGCAGTTGGTATTCGGCCGCCAGTTGTTGCAACTCTTTGGAGTTCTGCACCCTTTGGCTGGCATAGTAGCCGCAGCGTAGGTTACAGACTTGTTTGGTCAAACTGGAAGCCGGGCCCAAGGTGAGCGCCTCGCTCTGGATAAATACCTCGGCGGTATAGATGCCTCTGGGGATGGCACCACTCTTATCCATCAGGTAGATGGTGTTGTTGGGGCTATGGCGGCCGACGACTTGAAGATCTTGCTTACTGGCGCACAGGGAGTAGTCCCTGCTGGTGACCGGCAGCTCCTTGTCATAGGTGGAAACGACCAACTTATCCAGGCTAATCCCTTCGGGCACAGTACCTGTAATGCTGAGATCGCACTGCTGAGCGTTGGTGTTGAGGGTTAGGCCACCCAGGGCCAGGCCAAGAAATACCAATCTTTGTTTCATGCAAGGTCCTTGTTGCGCGTAGTTTGTAGTGAGGCTTTTCCCCATCATGTTTTCGTTAAAAAACCATATTTCCAATTAAAATTAGTTGCTTAGTGAATGATGGTTTTCATTTATTTATGCTATCGCGAATTGTCCTGCCTTGTCATCAGTTAATGGGGATCAAGGCGTCGGGTGATTGTAGAAAGTAAGGGGGGCATCATCTTATGTTAAACATACCTCACTGATGCCTCGGATAGACTGTAATTGGCGGAAATTGTGCTTTCAGCCGCCGTTTATATAATGTGGTGTTCAGGTGTATCAACATAGGTGTTGAATTCGCGACAAGCTAATCATTGAAGTGATGCCTGATCCTGGCCCGGGGAATTGCCTGAGAGGTAACATGGTTATAGGTATTAAAAGTGTTCAGCACTACTACGGGTTTGAATCCGTTCTGCTATAACCAGTAATTGGACAATAGATGTTTTTAATGGAGGGTTATTGCTTTATATGGAAAATATTGTTCCATCGGATGTTGAGATTGTTACCAATTTCGAGCTTGAAAAGAGTGAAAGCTGAACCAGATATAATTTAGACGAAAAACAATAATCAAATAAATTCCGTTAAACGACTTATATCCCCGTAACTTTGATTTCTTGATTGCAGAATGTGAAAGATATGAATGTTTCAGGGGGCTTCTTTTCTGAATGAATCCCTGGGCCCGAATTCAGATAATAAGTGCACCACTCATGGTTAAACGGTGAGGAGAGATCAACTGCCTGTTGGTGATACTCTGTAGTCGCCAAACAAACATGAGTAGTTACCATGAATTACAAGCAGTTGATCGAGGGACAACGATACCAGATTGAGGCCTATTTACGCGAGGGTTTCAGTTATCGGGAGATAGGAAAACGTCTGAAAGTAAGTCACAGCACAATCAGCCGGGAAGTAAATCGCAATCGAATTCGGGATAACCATTACTTGCCGGAAGTCGCTCAGGCGAAGGCATTAAAACGCCGTTGTCAGTCCGCGAAGTCTAGAATATCTGGACTGACCATCACCTTTGTTGAGTTCGGTCTCAATGAGAAGTGGAGTCCGGAACAA